>CAKUDT010000345.1 GCA_934645125.1 uncultured Eggerthellaceae bacterium | reverse complement strand
TCCGGCCAGATGCGCTGGCCGGTCAGCGGCTCGACGACGAACAGCAGCGCGTCCGCGGGCGTCAGCTGCGGCGTAATGGAAAGCGGCTGCGCCTTGCGCACCTGGATAGGGTATTCCGAAGCAAGCGCTTCGTCCGCAAACTCGTTTTTGAGCGTCAGCGTGAACGACTCCGGCGCTTCCGTGCCGGTCAGCTTCACGACAGCCGCTTCTCCGGACTGCAGCTCCTGCTCACCCAGCCAGACATGGTAGCCGGGTTTTCCGCCATCCCGGCAGCAGCCGTCCACAGAATAGACGCTTGCGCTGACAGTCAGCTCCGTCGCCGTCGCAGGCACCGTGACGGTGTAGTCCCAGACGGAGGCGGTATAGCCGGAGCTGCCGTCTCCGCGCATCAGCGCCTGCGTCTGCCCGCCGCAGGCAATGGACAGGTTTTCCAGAGAGAAGCTGCGCTGCAGCGTGACGATATAGTCCTGATAGTATGTGACATCCTCGCTCGTGCGCTGGCAGCGGACGGTAAGCGTATTGCCGCGTCCGTTCTTGCTCAGGAGCAGGTAGTTCAGTTTTGCCGGCGAGCCGAGCGAGAGATTTCCAGGATCCTGCGGCTGATCGTCCCGCGCTGATGTGGATGCAATGCTGTTGTAGCGCACAGAGAAGGTCGTCTTCGCGGTTGCAACATCGCCGTTGAGCCAGAGATAAACCGTGGAGATCGTATCGGGCACAATCGCCGTATAGGCGTGCTCCGTCCTGGAGAAGGTCTTGTCCAGCGCAAGGCTGCCCTTGCTGGCCGACTGGTTGTTTTTGCCCAGCGACAGCTCGGTCAGCCAGTCGTCTGTCTGTACGGTGACGTTGGGCAGCGTCAAATCCGCGGCAGCGGTAAAGCTGCCTGTCGTATGGTAATACGTATTTTTCGTCGCCGTATAGGTATACTGCACGCCGGGAACCAGTATGAACTGGTACTGCCCCGAATTTGTGCTGTAAACGCCCGGGAACGTCTGCCCATCCGTATCGCAGACTGTCACAGTGACATCCCTGGATTCGACCGGGATGCGCACCTTGCAGCCGGTCGTCTTCTGCAGAACCAGCGTGTACTGCGTCGTTTCGCCGCCGGCCTGCACTTCGACCGTCACGCGTTTTTCTGTGTCATCGATCGTGAGCGTGCAGCCTTTTGCTTCTGTGACGTCCTTGCCGTCAACATAGAGCCTGCAGCCATCCGTTTCTGTTGGCATCAGCGACAGCGTGACCTGATCGCTGAGCACCTTCCAGGTATAGGTCCGCGCGCTCTTGTCAAATGAATCCAGCGCGGCGGCTGTGCCGCTCGCCTCCGTCACGCGCAGCGTCTTCAGCGTCGGCATGCGGCGGATGGTGAGCGTATAGTCCTGATACTGCGTCATGCCCCGCTCGTTCTGCGTGCTGGCCCGGTATACGACGGTATTGCCCTGCACACCGGCGGCGAGCACGCCGTCGATGCCGCTGACTTTGGATTTCAGTGCCTGCGGCTCCTGCCGCTGCTCCGTGCCGCCGGCAGGGGTATAGACCGCGGTCAGCGTCAGGCCGGTTCCATTTGAAAATTTCTCCGTGTCAAACGGCCAGTACGCGTAGAGCGTCCCGGTAAAGCTGTCGGCCGCGACAGTCTGCAGACTGCGCCCCGACTTCTCTGTCTGAAGCTGATTGCTGTCAAACTTCTCCTCCGCGCCGGTCGAAAGCTGGAAATTGGCCGGCTTAAGCCAGTCGCTCGTATCGAACGCAGTGGTGACGCTCGTCTGGCCGGGCACCGTGATACTGCCCGTCACACCGCCTGTCCCCGTCTGCATGGTGAAGATATAGCTTCCGGCAGGCAGCTGGAGCTTGCCGCTGTGACCCGTGTCCTCATAGACACGGCCATACTGGTTTTTTGCATACAGCTTGTCGCTGATATCCCAGACCTTATTCGTGTCCTTGAATGTGACGGTGTACTTCTGGCCGTTCAGCGTCTGCCTGTACTGCTCGACCGCGTTATGAAGCGCCGTGTACAAGCTGAGCGCCGCATTATCGTCCGCCGTGACGTATCCGGC
>CAKUDT010000344.1 GCA_934645125.1 uncultured Eggerthellaceae bacterium | reverse complement strand
GCAAACACGAGCCACCGCACTTTAACCTGCACGCACGGCTCGGAAGCGGTTGTTTGCTTTCGGCGCATCGTGAGCACGAAGCAACTTGCGTTTCGGCATACCCAGCGCGCACGTATGACATAGGAGTGGTTGTCCGCGTTTCGATGCACGCGCCGCGCAAAGCCGCCTGCGTTTCAGAACGCACGGTCGCCCGTCTGGCTGCTTATTCGTTTTCCTGCGTCTGCGCCACGGGGCATCCCACAAACGCATCGGGCTCCATGCCCTGCACGGCATCGGACATGGTCACGCGCGCCAAGCGCGTACAGCCCGCGAACGTGCGCTCTTCAATGTAGGAAATCTCATCGGGCAAATCGATGCCCTCAAGGCTCGTGCAGTTTTCAAAGCACCGGCGACCAATCCAACCCACCGAAGCCGGAAGCTCAATGTTCGCAAGCGCTGAGCAATTCGCGAACACTTCGTCTTCCAACGTGTCAAGCGTCTCCGGCAAAACCACTTCGCGCAGGCGCGCGCAATCACGAAACGCTGCATTGCCCAGAATACGCACGCCATCAGGTATTTCAACACGCTCAAGACCGCGACACCCTTTGAATGCCTCATCCCCCACACGCTCGACTCCGCACGGCAGCACCACCGACGAAAGCGCGTTGCAGCGCTGAAACGCCTTGGAGCCAATCTCGCGCACGCCTTCCGGAAACACGATTTCGCGCAAACCTGTGCAACCGGAAAACGCGCCGTCCTCAATGACTTCAAGCGTAGAGGGCAGCTGCACTTCTTTGAGCTGCATGCACGCGTTGAACGCAAACGCGCCAATGCGGCGCGCGCCTTCTGGAATAATCAGGCGCGACAACATGAACTTGTTCGTGAAGACGCGCGGCGCAATATCGGTTACGCCCGGGGGAATGCACACCACCGCTTCGTCATCGTGATAGGCATTCAGCGTAATATCGAAGCTTGACACGCCTTCTACCTGGCCTTTCTTTGGCTTGCGAAAGTAGCGGCGGCGGCAGAAGCGCCCGCCAACGTGCCGCTCGCCCACGCCCAGTGCAAGTTGTACCCGCCGCAGGGAGCATCCACGTCCAGCATCTCGCCCGCCGCAAACAACCCCACATGCTGCTTGCACTCCATGGTGGTTGCATCGAACGCTTCGCACAGAAAGCCGCCGCGATGCACCTGGCACTGCTTGGGGTCACCCGCACCTTCTACGGCAACCTTGAAGCGCTTTGCCACGCGCGACAGACGATACATGTTCTGCGCCGATGCAGGGTCTTCCGGCCGCAGCTTGAGCGTTTTCAGCAGCGCCTCGGCCACCAAGGGAAGCATCATGCCGCGCGTAATATCCTGACACGCGGCTTCCCTGCCGCTCAGTGCGCGCGTGGCGTCGGCGCGTTCATGCAGGTAGGATTGCAGTTCATCCCTGGTCATATCGGGGAACAGGTCAAGCACCACCGTATCGCCCGGCTGCGCAAAGCGCGAGAGGTTGAATATCGCAATGCCCGAAAGCCCGTATTTGCGGAACAGCACTTCGCCGCGCTCCTGTGCCAGCAGCGCACCATCGCGCTCAAGCGTTGCCAGGCAGCGCACACGGATGTTGTCCAGCGCGCGGATGTCACGTGTGTCGGTTCTCAGCGGGCCAAGCACGGGCCTTGTGGGCGCGTACGGCAGATCATCGGGAAGCAGCTGGCGCGCAACTGAGCCGCCAACCGCGCAAATGACCTGGTGGGCGCGCTGAAACGACCCATCGACCATGCGCAGCGTGTACGGTTTTCCCGGCGCGCGCGGCGGCTCAACGGAGCGCGCGCGCATATTGCAGCATTCTTTGACGCCCAGTCCTTGTGCGGCAGCGCGCAGCACATCAAGGACGGTCGAAGCCTTCCCCGTTATAGGGAAAAGACGGCCCTCTCCCTCTTCGCGCCAACAAAGACCCAGGTCAGCAAAGAAATCGAGGACAGCGTTTTGCATCTTTTGACCAACGGATGCACAGGAGCGCGGCCAAAATGCCGCATCTTCAAGAGCGACAAGAGATGCCCCCACGAACGCGGCGTTTTGATAGAG
>CAKUDT010000343.1 GCA_934645125.1 uncultured Eggerthellaceae bacterium | reverse complement strand
AGCCCTCGCCGTTTTGTGAAGGGGGTAATTTGAAAAAGTTTTCGGCGCGCCCTCAATACCGCTTGCCGCTGCATCCGCACAACCAGCTATCTACGAGAGAAGCGTGCGCGAACACATCCACGCACGCCTCCCTGCTTACCTATATATAGTTATACTTCAGTTCGCTGACACTATATCTACCCATTTAAACGACGCGTAGGCGGAACCAAGTTTTTACGCCAAAACGAACTTGCGATAAACCTTCTTGCCCTTGCGAACAATTGCGCCTTCCTGCAGCTGCTCCACCGAAACGCGATCTTCGTGCGATGCTACCGGCTCGCCGCCCAAGCTCACGCCGTTTTGCTGAATCAGCTTGCGCGCCTCGCTCTTGCTCTTGACCAAGCCTGCCAGCATAAGCAAGTCAACAATGTTCGCAGAACCATCCTCCAGCATATCCGCTGGCACTTCCGTCATGGGCATGTTCTCGCTATCGCCCGCACCGCTGAAAATCGCGCGCGCCGTGGCCTGTGCCCTCTTCGCTTCCTCTTCGCCATGCACCAAAGCGGTCAGCTCGTACGCAAGAATTTCCTTCTTCTCGTTCACGCGCGCGTCGTCCCATGCCTCCATAGCGTCGATTTCCTCGAGCGGCACGAACGTGAGCATGCGTAGGCACTTCATAACGTCGTCGTCGGCAACGTTGCGCCAATCCTGGTAGAAGTCGAACGGCGAGGTCTTGTTAGGATCAAGCCACACGGCGCCCTTCGCAGTCTTGCCCATCTTCTTGCCTTCGCTGTTCAAAAGCAGCGTGATGGTCATAGCATATGCGTCGTCGCCGGTCTTTTTGCGGATGAGCTCGGTGCCGCCCAGCATGTTGCTCCACTGGTCGTTGCCGCCAAACTGCATGTTGCAGCCATAATTCTTGTGCAAGTAATAGAAGTCGTAGGACTGCATGATCATGTAGTTGAACTCAAAGAAGGAAAGGCCGCGCTCCATGCGCTGCTTGTAGCATTCCGCGCGCAGCATGTTGTTGACGCTGAAGTACGTGCCTACTTCGCGCAGCATATCCACGTATTTCAGGTCCAGCAGCCAATCGGCGTTGTTCACCACAATGGCTTTATCCTCGCCGAATTCAATGAAGCGGCCGATCTGCTCTTTGAAGCAATCGCAGTTGTGCTGGATGGCTTCGGGCGTGAGCATAGAGCGCATATCGGTGCGTCCGCTGGGGTCGCCAATCATGCCTGTGCCGCCGCCCAGCAACACGATGGGCTTGTTGCCCGCCATCTGCAAACGTTTCATCAGGCACAACGCCATGAAGTGACCCACATGCAGCGAATCGGCGGTCGGGTCAAAGCCAATGTAGAAGCGCGCGCCGCCGTTATTGATCAAATCTTTTATCTCTTCTTCGTCGGTCACCTGAGCAATCAGACCGCGACCTTGGAGCTCTTCGTAAATACCCACAACAATCCTTCCCTATCAACAATCGGCAGTCCGGTTCGTTGGTTTCAGCGAGGCCGCCAGCGCATGAAACGCTGTATACGGAAGGCTTCGCTTTACGCGAAGCGTTGCCGCGCGCTCGGCCTGGAACCACGCAACCGCAGGTAAACTGCAAGACAACATCATAAAGGGCGCTTTAATAATTGCAAGCGCTCATTGGCCGATAAACGTTAATCTATCCGTTGAAGCGTCCGGCTAAGCGCCACAACGCACGAAACGCTTGCCCAGCGCAGCGCGCGCAGCAACGAGCACCGGACCAGCTACGCGCCACGGCACCACGCTGCGACGCCCATGCAACGCCCGCGCCCCGCACGCACGGCTAGACACCGCGCCTACTCCACCGCGCGGAACAGATGCCCCGTGGTGGCGCCGGAGATCTTGGCAACGCGGTTGCCATCGTGGCGCGCAATCTGCAATGCGCGGACGGCACGACCCACCGCATGCGCCGTTTCTTCGACATTCATCATGGTTGCATCCACCATGAACGTGGTAACGCCGGCGGCAATCAAATCGGGCACCATCTGCGCGATGTCGAACTCAACACTATTATAGATATGGCTTCGACCAGCGGCATCGGTGACAACCGGAAACTCGAAACCCTTGCG
>CAKUDT010000342.1 GCA_934645125.1 uncultured Eggerthellaceae bacterium | reverse complement strand
TAATCCTGATTATCGCGCGTGGGTTGAAGGCAACTGCGAAGCGCGCTGCCCGCACGGTGAAAGCAAGGATGATTTTTCGCGCCGTACCGCAAATGCGATTCGCGCGCTTCTTCGCCAGGCGTTTGATCAAGGCGATGACCAGGTGATTGTTGTGGCTCATGGGGGAACGATCATGGCTGCCATGGATTCCTTCACGTGTGGCAAGGGCTCGTATTACAGCTGGCATGTTGAAAACTGCGAAGGATACTCCGTTCATGTTGAGCCCACGCTGCTGGGCGGCTTCGAATTTGAGGATTGCCAGAAAATCATCACAGCAGATAGGTGGGGGTTTGCGCATGAAGACGTCAGTTAATTTCACGACCTGCGATGATGACGTGGCGCGTTTCGCTGATCAAGTCGATTTCGAGCGCTTCTTGGAGGGCTTTGATGGCGTTGAGCTTATGGTGCTCGATGACGATGCGCAAACGCTTGTTGAGCCGCGTCATGTGGTGGGCGTCCATATGAGCTCGTTTTACACGTGGATCGACTTGTGGCAGGGCAATGAAGCCGGATTGGTTCATGAGTTCGGTTCGATCGATGCGGCCGAAGCGTTTTACGGTGGTCTGACGCGCCAATGCATCGTTGACAAGTTCAAAGCAGATTTGGTAAACGCGCATCGATATAATGCTGCGTACGTGGTATTCCATGCTTCCGATGTGTGGTCCGATGAGTCGTTTACGTTGCGTTTTCATCACAGCGATGAAGAGGTATGCGAAGCGCTCTGTGAACTGCTGAGCGCCGTTTTTGCTGATGAGCACGGCGATATGGCGCTCTTCATGGAGAACCTTTGGCACCCGGGTTTGAACTTCGTGCGTCCTGAAGTCGCGCGAGACTTGCTTGCGGGCGTGAATTACGCGAATAAGGGCTTTATGTTCGATACGGGGCATGCGTTCCATACGAACTGGGATATTGAAACGGAAGAGCAGGGCATTGCGTATGTGCATGGCTTGCTTGATGGGCTTGAGCGCTTCGACTTGCTTGATGCCGTGCGCGGTGTTCACTTGCAGCAATCCATCACAGGTGAATATGCGCGGAGAACTATGGCGAACCCGCCCGTGTTATCGTATGACCCCACCGAGCGCATGATTCAGGATTTTACCCATGCATTTACGATTGACCAGCATAAACCGTTCACGTGCTCTGCGGTGCGTGGGCTGGTTGAGCATTTGAATCCCGATTATTTGACATTTGAGTTTATCACCGAAACGCGTGAGCAGCTTGAAGAAGCCATTGCAACGCAACGCCGTGCGCTGGGGTGGTTGTTGACAAATTACCCCACCTTTTGTCAACAAATATGATAGTCAGGCTATTTGCAGCGGCGTCATATCCGACTCGCCATAAAAGAAGAGCTCCTCAGCGGGAGCTCTTCTTGCGAATTGTTTCGGTTGCGGGGGCGCGCCGCAAAAGGTGCGCATTGCGAAGATGCGGGTCGCGCGGTAGCTTATGCGCGCTCGGCAATTTCCTTTGCCAGTTTCTCGCAGAACTCATCCATGCTCATCTGCGTGGTCTTGTCGGTGGCGCGGTCGCGTACGGAAATCATGCCCGACTCAACTTCCTTCTCGCCCAAAACCAGCATGTACGGAACGCGGTCAATCTGACGCGCCTCGCGAATCTTGTAGCCAATCGTTTCGCCGCGCTCGTCAATCTCAACGCGCACGCCCATGTCAAACAGGCGCTGATATGCTTCGCGCGCGTACTCCATGCTCTTCTCAGAAACAGGCAAAACCTTGACTTGAACAGGGGCAAGCCAGGTGGGGAACTTGCCAGCGAAGTGCTCGGTCAGCACGCCGATGAAACGCTCGATGGAACCGAAGCACACGCGGTGAATCATAATGGGGCGCTTGCGGGTACCGTCGTGATCCACGTATTCCAAATCGAAGTTGAGCGGCATCTGGAAGTCCAGCTGAATGGTGCCGCACTGCCAGGTGCGTCCCAGGCTGTCGCGCAGATGGAAGTCGATCTTGGGGCCGTAGAATGCGCCATCGCCTTCGTTTACAATGTATTCCATGCCCAAGCTATTCAAAGCTTCAATCAGGCCATTCGTT
>CAKUDT010000341.1 GCA_934645125.1 uncultured Eggerthellaceae bacterium | reverse complement strand
CGATGGCTCATAACGCACGCGTAGCCCGCCTGCTTTGCCATCTCAATTGCCTCGAGCGTTTCCGTAAGCGAACCAATCTGGTTTACCTTGATCAGAATGGCGTTTGCGCAACCCAGCTCAATGCCCTTGGCCAGGCGCTTGGAATTCGTAACGAACAAGTCGTCACCCACCAGCTGCACACGGTCGCCAATGCGATCGGTCAGCATCTTCCAGCCTTCCCAGTCTTCTTCGGCCATGCCATCTTCAATGGAGATAATCGGGTACTTGTTGACCAGCGCCTCCCAGTAATCAACCATCTGTTCGCGCGTATATTCAACGCCTTCACCAGCCAAAACGTACATCTGACGCTCAGCGTCGTAGTACTCGGTGGAAGCGGGATCCATGGCGAACATGATGTCAGAGCCCGGCTTGTAACCTGCCTTTTCGCACGCCTCAACAATGTACTTCAACGGCTCTTCGTTCGTCTTCAGGTTCGGAGCAAAGCCGCCTTCGTCGCCAACGCCGCCGCCCAGGCCAGCATCGTGCAAAACCTTCTTCAGCGTGTGGTAAATCTCAGCGCACCAGCGCAACGCTTCGCGGAACGTGGGAGCGCCCACCGGCATGATCATGAATTCCTGGAAGTCAACGTTGTTGTCGGCATGCACGCCGCCGTTCAGGATGTTCATCATGGGCGTAGGAAGAACATGCGCATTCGCGCCGCCCACGTACTTGTACAGCGGAACCTGCAGGGAGTCAGCCGTTGCGCGCGCGACCGCAAGCGATGCACCCAGAATGGCGTTTGCGCCCAGAGCGCCCTTGTTGTCGGTTCCATCGACCTCAAGCAGAGCATAGTCAATGCCACGCTGGTCTTCGGAATCGAAGCCATACAGCGCCTCGGCGATTTCGGTGTTCACGTGGTCAACGGCATCAAGCGTGCCTTTGCCCAGGTAGCGATCCTTGTCGCCGTCACGCAGCTCAACGGCCTCGAAAGCGCCGGTAGAAGCACCCGATGGCACAGCCGCGCGACCCATGGAGCCGTCGTCCAAAACGACCTCGACCTCAACGGTAGGGTTGCCGCGCGAGTCAAGAATCTCACGACCATACACATCAATAATGACGCCCATTGCATCCTCCTTACAGGATTGGTTTTAATGACACGTTCTTTATTGTAACACCACGCGAATCCGCAAGCCGCTTTGAGAGCATTTTCCTAGGTAAAAGAAGATAACGGCGAAGGAGTCTTTGCGCTTACCCGCCCAACCATTCGGGCTCTATCGAAAATCCAGCAGGAAAAAGCGGCGGCAAGGAAATGAGACGAACGTGCAACGCTTTGGATAAGTTGAATGATTCACAGGCCCGAAGAAGCACTATCCAAGCGGAGTCCGTTCAGCAAGTCCCTTGCCGCCGTTGCGAGCATGCAACTGAATTCATGTTGTTGAATTTTGCGGTCGAAATTCGAAATCGTGATAGGTTGGAAGTAGGTCTCAGCCTTGATATTGGCTCAACCGTATAACTCATCTAAACAAAGCATTGTTCTGAACTGGTGTTTTATAAAACACTCGTTTCGCAAGCACAGCACTCAGCAGAATAAACGCCCGATTCGCACCCGTGACCTACTTCCAACCTGCATCAACTTCGAATTAGAGAGCCATTTTTCAACAACAGGGAATTCGCGCGACGATAAACCATCGGGAAAACCAAATTTGTTGACAAAAGGTGGGGTAATTTGACAACAAGGTGAAAAACTATAGGGCAGCCGCAAGTTCCTTGCGCGTCACAGCTACAAAAACTTGAACTCGACTTTTGTCAGGACGGAGAACACCTTATGGTCGCGCGCGATAAGGACGACATCGTTGTTTTTGTCGATGTCGCGTTGCCGCCGTGGAAGCGAAAGAGCTGCCCGAAGAAGACGCGACCCCAGGCAAAAGGTCTCGCATGGAGCGGGCGGCCGCCAAGTGGCTTGCCGGAAGCGATTTGGAGCGGGATTTCGCCATCCGTTTCGACTACGTTTCGATGCTCGTCTCGTCTGCCGAGCGCGCCTTTTGCACCACCGCATCAACGATTTTGGTTGAGATTGCCTGAACAAGCGCACAAAAGGGGTAGATG
>CAKUDT010000340.1 GCA_934645125.1 uncultured Eggerthellaceae bacterium | reverse complement strand
ACAGCCATTGACCTGTCGGTAACCAATCCACGTATATCAGAGTGGCCAATGCCGGTGACTAATTCCAAAGCTCTTTCAGAATGCCTTTCAGCGAAAAAACTATGCCCATGTTGTAGGTATTTGCCTCTTGACATTGGGCATTACATATCAGTTTTAGCATCATGTGGAACGCTCCGCAAGATATCTTTTCGTCAAATAATTATCTTGCCGTTTGACGGCACAAACGACTGCTACAGGGACATAAAGTCTGCTGCTTTTCTCAGAAGATCGGAATATTTTCTAGCCGTTTTTACGCGCGTCAAAATTCCTATTCTTTGATTCCTGCGGCGCAGTTTTTGCGCCGCTACACCACCTTGCCGCTATGTCCTGACATCATTCATCATCAAGGGTAGATTCATTTCTGCCTAGCACTTCTTGGAAAGACTTGTTTCATTGTATTTTTTATTGATTAAAAATTGTTGATACTTTGTCTATTGTTAAAGAGATTATTTTTTCCATTTACCAGCGACAAAATATCATATATGATGCGATTGTACATTGATGCGCGCGTCATATATAGTAAACAGGACAAGTTTCCAAAGGAGGAATTCTATGAAAATTGGCTTAAGCATTTACAGTCTGTGGGGTGCCATAAAGCAGGGGATGCCGCTTGAGGATGCGATTCAATGGATGAAGGACAACGGTGCAGACCACTTCGAGGTCGTAGCTTTTGTCGTTCATCCGGAAGAAGCCGGCGTTATTGAGCGGATTCGGCGAAAGGCGGAGGAGATTCAGCTCCCCGTTTCCGCATTCTGTACCGGATTCGATGTTCTGCAAAATGATCCTACGCTGTGCAGCGCAGCTGTCCAGAACAGCAAACGCCATATCGATTACGCGCATCAGTTAGGCGCTCCGGTCATCCGCAGCGATTTATCTGAATGGGGACGGGCTCCTGCGCAGAATGTAATCGAAAATTTCCAGCAGAACCTTCCGAAGCTAATCAAAATCTGTAGAGAGCTTGCGGACTATGCCGCAGCATATGGTATGACACTTTGTGTTGAAAATCACGGAACATATATTAATGGCGGTGACCGGGTGCGGCAGCTGCTGTTGGGTGTAGATCATCCTAATTTCCGCTGCACACTGGATGTCGGCAACGCAATCTGCGTAGATGAAGATCCCATTCGGTGCATGAATGCGCTGCTTCCGTTTGCGGCAGCCATTCATTTCAAGGATTTTTATCTGCGCGATGACGATCGCTTCCTTGATAATAGCTTCTGGAACCAAACCAACGGCGGCCGCTTCTTCCGCGGCGCAATCGTAGGGCAGGGAGAGCTCCCCGTCGAGAAATTGGCGGCACAGCTTAAAGCATCCGGATATGACGGAAATGTCTGCATTGAATTTGAAGGCGCAGAGGATCCGCTGCTTGGCTCAAAAATTAGTATGGATAACGTCCGCAAGCTACTGTGCTCATAAGTAAAGTCACAATAATAAAGTACGATTTTAGGAGGAAAAATGATGAAGCATCGTTCTGTTATACTGGTTCTGTTTCTTGCGCTCCTGTTCGTGATGCTTGTTGGCTGCGCAGCCGGCACCCCTGTCCCAGCTGAAGAAAAAACTACAACAATCCAGTTTTGGCACACCTGGCAGGGCTTAGAGGCGCAGAAATTTGCACAGATTATCGGTGAATTCTCCAAAGAACATCCTGAAATTCAAGTTGACGTCCTGGACAGTACCACAACGGAAAAACAGCTGATCTCCATGACCAGCGGTGCTTCCTTTGACGTTGGCCTGACCATGGATTACACTGCCAACCAGTGGGCAAACACCGGCGCTCTGGCGGATATGACACCGTACATTGAAGCGCATGGTACCGATATGAGCAATTATCTTGAGCCATTGCTGAAGCTGGGCGAGGTTGATGAAAAGCAATACGGCATACCATTTACTCTGGATACGTTCATGCTGTTCTACAACAAGGACATCCTTACCGAAGCCGGATATGATGCGCCGCCGAAAACGTGGGAAGAATTCTCTGAAATGTGTGAAGCAGTCACGCAGATTGACGCAGACGGCGACTACTCCAGAATGGGCTGCATGCCCGACTACCCGTGGAT
>CAKUDT010000339.1 GCA_934645125.1 uncultured Eggerthellaceae bacterium | reverse complement strand
GAATATGGATTATGGCCGCATGCTGGAGAACATTGTGGCCATGGAGCTTCTGCGCCGCGGCTACGAGGTCTACGTCGGCGTGCTGTGGAAGAAGGAGATAGACTTCGTTGCAATTAAACAGGGCGAGAAGCTCTACATCCAGGTTGCGAACAGCATTTCCGAGGAGAAGACATTCGAACGCGAAGTATCGCCTTTGCTGGCGATAAAGGACGCTTTCCCCAAGATGCTGATTGCGCGCACCTACCAGCCCGAATACCAGCATGAGGGAATACGCATCGTAGACGCCGCCGATTGGCTGAGCAATCCAAATCCCCAAAAGTGGTAAATTTTCAGTTTTGGGGAATGGAAGCGCGCTTCAACAAGACAGTATCCGACCGCCGCTTATCGTTGATTTGCACGAGCCTGCCCTCTGCTCCCCAGCGAAGGCATGCTCCCGAACGCATCGCACGTGCCCATCCTGCCCCACACGCGGGGCATCTTGTTGAAAATTGGGCACAAAAACGCGCAGTTTCACGGTACGGGGCAGGTCGAGAACGCAGAAAGAGCGACCCGGATCACTTCGCCCCAATCTCACTCAGCAAAAGCCCAGGTCGCAAGTTTCAAACTGCGTCAGCGGATGTAGGAATCCCGTCTCCACCTGCCCCGTACCGTCGATTTGAGCGTTTTCGGACAGAAAAACGACAACATGCCACCGCAAAACCGGAACACGCACCCCAAAGCCTGTCATGCCGAAAACCAGAGCACTCTCCGAAAGCCAAAAAAGCGCATCCCAAAGCCCCGACGCACCGCAAGACCGCAACGCCCACGTCGAAGCTACGCCGCGACGCATCAAGACAAAAAATCCGAGGCGCGCACGCCGCCTCGGATTCTAAAACTCAACTGACAGAAAGATCGACCGCCGATAAGCGGAGGCAGCGCCAATCGGTCACAGTAGCAACTTTCACCAGCTCCAAAAGCCGGCAAAAACGAACTGGGGCAATTGCCGCAAAACAATCCACGCAGCCAACTGCCACGAAAGCAAGTCCCGGCCAACGGCTACAGAAGCGAATCCCCATTCAACAGCTACACCAACCGCGCACCAGCATCGGGACCGGGGGTAATGGAATACACTTCCTCGACGTGCATCCAGCACACGCCCTTGGAATAATAGTCGTAACCCATGGAGCTTAGAATCTGATGCACTTGCGCGGCAATAGCTTCATAGCGCGGACCCTCGTTTTCATACACAACAGTACCTTTGACCTGATAGCCATGCGTTTCGTCCCACACGCTCACCGACATCTTCGGGTTTTCTCGCAAGTTCGCCAACGTCTTATTCAAATACTGATCGGAAATCATAATCGTCTCATCGTCGTACGCTTGCTTCATTGAGCAGCACACCACATTGGGCACACCGTTGGCATCGCACGTGGCTACCGCAGCAGCATATACGTTGTTGATCAAATCCATGCAATCTTGAGGCATTTTCGCCATGACGAATCCCCTTTCATCTGCGATTTCACCACTCGCGCAAACTGCGCAGCCGCATAAAAACAACGCGTGAACCCGGCGGCAAACGTCGCAACGCACGAAGCCTTTTCCGCCACCCGCGCAAGTCGCACCTGGAAAGCACGCATCTCTTGCCGCACATTCTAGCACGAACCATCAGGGGTCGCCGCATCGCGGCACCCTTAGCCCGCAGCACACACCGCCCAGAGCCACCAATGGCTCGCAGCAGAAAGCTGAAAAGGTAACAAACACGTACCCAAAGCACGACACACGGCGCAGCGACAAAACGCGGGACTATACTTTTCGTACCAGCATAAAATATGTATCAAGCGACAGGCGGCCACGCCCATGACAAATAAGCACTATTCAATCATCTTCAGCAGCGTAACGGGCAACACAAAGCTGCTGGCCAACGCCATCCGCGACGCACTGCCGCAAGAAAACTGCGACTATTTCGGCACCAGCTCCAACAGGGAAAACCCCACATCGGAACTGCTTTTCATCGGCTTCTGGACCGACAAAGGCACCGCAGACGAAAACACCTTGAACCTGCTGAAAACACTCCGCGACAAGCAAATCTTCCTGTTCGGAACGGCGGGTTTCGGCGGAAGCGAAGAGTACTACCAAAAGATTCTGACC
>CAKUDT010000338.1 GCA_934645125.1 uncultured Eggerthellaceae bacterium | reverse complement strand
GAGCCAAAGCGCCGCTTGCGCGAACCCAAGGGGACTCAGCTTTACACTAAAACAAGATACGCCGCCAAAACAGCAACGCCTACAACCGCCGCAGCGATAATGATTTTCTGCAAAAGCGGCATAGGCTCACCCAATAGGTCTTCGGCAGTTTGCTCATGCTCGCTATTGCGCTGTTTCTTCTGGCGCTTGGCCGCACTTGTTGCCGCTGCCTCCCCTGCTTCCGCGCCCGATACATCACGCGGCGCGCCAGTAGATGCCCCCGCCGTAGCGCGTGTATCAGCATCCGCGTTGCTTTCCGCAACCGGCGTACCAAAGTCTTCCTCTGCAGCAACGTCATAAAAAGCAGCCACTTCATCTGCGATTTCTTTTGCGTCTTCGTAAGTTTCCGCAACAGCGGAAACCTTGTTTCGAAGCGCTGTCGGAGCAGGCGCGGCCGCCGCAGCACCTACAACAAACACTTCCTCTTCATCGTCTTCAAAAGAAATATGATTATAGGTATCTTGAGCCATAACGGCCGTCCTCCTTTAATCTTGCTACTCATTACGGGCTGCCAGCGCAACCGGTTGTCCACAGCTTATACCAATTATCGCAGCTTATTACCGCAATTCCAACGTACCGCGGTTCCAACGCGATCCCAGCGCGATTTACCATTGCCTTGGTCCTTCGCCATTATAGCTACTCGCCTGCCACGCGCCTTCGCGATGCCACTTGATTCAGCCATTCACCACTTAATTTCAATCAGAAAGACGCGTGCGTTGCTGAAACATCGAACTGACCGAGGTCGGAAAACAGCCACAACCGAAAAAGTGGGCTCAAACTGATGCGGTACGACTTTGACAACAGCCAGCCAGCGCCCGAGCGCCAAAAAACAAGAAATCACGAGCGCCGACACGAATCGAACCCTTCAAGAAAAGCAACTTGTCGTTTTTTTGCCATAAAAGTGCAAAATATGCCTGTTCGGGGTAGGTGCAGGAAGCAAATAAGACGCCGCAAATGCTGCTTATCGCCTTTCGAGTGCGACTTTCGTGACGTTTCCCCAGGTCGCAATTATTCGACGCTCTTTAGCATCACCATCACAGACGTCGCTGCCACCCCGAACAGGAATATTTTGCACATTGGTCCTTATTTTTTGACAAGATGGTGCGCAAATGCGATGCAAAACTCATACGACACGCGTCTCGGCTCGGGCAAGAGCGAGATTAAGATACCGACCGCATGCGATGCAGGAAGCACAAGGCCGCTGCGATTCGAATCGCAACGCGCGAAACCAGGGGGAGGGGACAACGCACATGCACCGAATCCGCAGCATCCAGGCCGCGGCATGCAGAAACCTGCACGAAAGCTACAAGAAGCGCCAATCGCAAAGAACTGTTGCATCCGCATTGTGCTTTGAGGGAAAATTGCAGGCGAAAAAAACATCGACACCGAAAGGCAAAGATATGGTTGAGCATACAATTGACGAATCGGCCGAAACGCGCGAAGAGGAACGGGCTTTCAAGGAGATGCTGGAAAACGCGGGGTTCGCACTCACGGATACCACCGACGTTTCCGAAATTGGCGCGCGCGCCTACGTGATGCGCCACGAAAAAACGGCCGCACGTCTGCTGTTCCTGAAAAGCGACGATGCAAACAAAGCGTTTTCCATTTCGTTTCGCACGCCTCCGCAGGATAGCACCGGCGTGTTTCACATTCTTGAGCACTCCGTTTTATGCGGCTCGAAAAAATACCCGGTCAAAGAGCCGTTCGTGAACCTTTTGAAGACATCGATGCAGACGTTTTTGAACGCTATGACGTTTCCCGACAAGACAATGTATCCCGTGGCCAGCACGAACGACCAGGACCTTTTGAACCTAACCGACGTGTACCTTGACGCGGTGTTCCACCCGGCCATCTACGAGAAGGAAACCATCTTCCAACAGGAAGGCTGGCACTACGAGCGCGCAGGGGCAGATGCTGAAACTGCAGAGGAGGCAGGAGATGCAGCAACCGAAAGAGCTGAAGCGAGCGGCGCAAACGCTGCACCCGCAAGCGACGCAGCCGCTCCTGCAAGCGACACTACAAAAGCCGCGCCGCAGCTTGCCATCAATGGCGTGGTCTACAACGAGATGAAAGGCGCGCTCTCTGAGCCCGAGGAAATGTTGTGCGA
>CAKUDT010000337.1 GCA_934645125.1 uncultured Eggerthellaceae bacterium | reverse complement strand
TCTTCTCGCAAACAAGAACCAGGCGCGATTCCTCAATGAACGGCGTGTGCACGTGTTCGCCCAGGCCGATCTTCTCGTCGTGGGTTAAATCGACGCCGCACCAGCCAGTGTGCAGACCGGCCGATTCGATTTTATGTGGATCATCCCAGCCGTGCGCTGTGCCCAGATACGTTTTCGCTTTGTCGTGCTCATCGCTCAGAAAATCAACGGTGAACAGGGGTTCTTGATCCATCAGGTGGCGAGAGTAGCGGTATTTTTCACCACGCACCACCACAAACGCTACAGGCACGTTCCACATAACGCCCAATCCGCCCCACGCAGCTGTCATGGCGTTTGCGCCTGTGGTGGGGTTGCCCATGACAAGCTCCATGTAGTCTTTGCCAATGGCTTTGAACACGTTTTCCGTAAGATCCCAGGGGTTAATCTCGTCAAACCCTTTAAGTTTTTTAACCACGGTGTCTCCTAACTTTGAAACGGTGAATGCAACTTGAATTATACGTGCTGTTCGGTATTCCGTGCGTTCAGGGTATACTTTATTCAGGATAAAAATAGGAAAGCCGTTCGAAAGGCACGCATATGCGCGAATTGAAAATCAAGGGAATCTATCGGCATTTCAAAGGCGATTTGTATCTTGTCGAGGACATTGCGCGTCATTCAGAGACCGATGAAGAGCTTGTTGTGTATCGGAAGCTTTACGGCGATTGTTCTTTGTGGGTTCGTTCGCTTGATCTTTTCTTGTCCGAAGTCGATCATGAGAAATACCCCGAAGTTGAGCAGCGTTATCGTTTCGAGCTGCAAAACATTCCGAGTGTGGCCCATAAAGACTAAACGCCGCAGTTTGAGGCGGCGTTTAGGGCCTGGAAAGTGGCGGTAGGTTGCGCATGGGAAGGCGGCGGTCGCGGCACCAGGGAGCCATGGCGGGTTCCGGGACATCAGGCGGCTCTGGCGTTTAGAAGGCCCGGGAAGGCCTTGGGCATCGGGCAGCCCGAGACTCGGAAGGCCCCAAGGTCGCGGCGCGCAGGTGGCTTCAGCGCCCCGAGAAGCACCGGTTGCGCTCGTTACGGCTTTGCCAGGTACTCTTGTAGCGAGCTCCATGTCTCCATGGCCTGCTCGTAGCCTTGTCCGTACAAGTCGAGCAGCTTTTCGGGGTCGCGCTCCATGTGGTCTATTTCCACGGCTTTCTGTGGACGAATAAGGAAGATGTTGCCCTCGTCTGCTTCGCGTTGCAGGCGGCGGTACAGGCGGTTGTACTCGTAGTGGCGGTATTCCACGCGCTCGCAGAAATATGGGTAGTCGCTGTAGGCGGTACGCATGAGCGCCATGAGCTTGTTAGGTTGCTTTTTGTAGCCAGCGGCTTGCGTAAGCACCACAATCTGCTTTTTTGTTCCCGTGGCCAGCGAATAATCCAGCGGCACGCTGTCGCAGGGTCCGCCGTCGAGCAGCTTTTTGCCATCGACTTCCACGATTTGGCTCACAAGCGGCATACTCGATGTGGAAATAAGATACGGCGTGTCCTTTTCGTAATCCGTGATTTCATGATAGTCCGCCTCGCCTGTTTCCAAATTGCTGCTTACGGCAACAACGCGAATAGGGGAGTCGTTGTAGGCGGCGGGGTCAAGCGGGTCAAGCTCGTGCGGCACTTTGTCGAAGGCGAAGTCGCGTCCATACGCATTGCCCGTAAGGGCGAAGCTTTTCATGGACAGGTAGCGCGGGTCATCGCAGTATTTCAGGTTCAGGAAGCAGCTGCGGCCCAAAAGGCCCGCCGCATAACACGAACCCGTGAGCGCGCCGGCCGATGTTCCCACGATGAGCTGCGGAAAGAATTTTTTCTCCATCCAGAAATCAAGAACGCCTGCCGTGAATTGACAGCGCATGGCTCCGCCTTCAAGTACCAGGTTGCACGGCGCGATGGTGGCACCCAGCCAAGCAGGAGTTTGATGGCGATACGTTTTTTCGCCCGTTGCTTCGCTTGGTGTTTCGTTTGTGGTGGCGATGGGCTCATTTTGTTCGGAGGTCTGCATGGCGTGCTCCTGTCTTTTTTTGTCTGTGACGCAAGCGTGACGCTTGTTGCTCGTACGTCATTATAGCTTGCTGCGGCGAGCATTCGCGCGAAAGGAGTGTGCATTATGCCGAATCTGTTGCCACAC
>CAKUDT010000336.1 GCA_934645125.1 uncultured Eggerthellaceae bacterium | reverse complement strand
AAGAGATTCCATGCAATCGGAAACAAGCGCATGAACAGGCCTAATGAGCAAAAGTTTTGTGGCAACAGGGTAAAGAACCCGCACTCCTTGCACATAGATCTTCCGACACATCACCTTTTGCCGCGCGTCGGTGGGCAAGGCAAAAGCAGCCAACACGGAACCATACGCATGAGCCATTGGCGCCCGCAAACAGAAATAGCCTGCGCCGGCGGCGCTGGCAAGCGCCCCCACTAAGAAGAAATTCGCTGCTTCCATTCGCTGACCTCCCTTTCTTCCACATGACCTTGCAGCGCAAGATCGTCCACCCAGTCGGGAACATCAATCCAACGCCCCTTGCTCGTTGGAAGCGGCCGCTCGTAAAACGTGCGCACCCTGCAACGCCGCTGAGTCTCATCAAAATAAAAGCCGGAAATCTCGCTCACATACCGCGTGCCATCAATGTTGCGCACCGTTTGCACCACTACATCCATTGCTGCCGCAATATACGATTCCACCACTTCAACAGGCACATCCGATGAATAGCGGACCATAGTGACCAAACGTCCAATGGCTTCCTTCGTTGAATTCGCATGCAGCGTGGTAAGCGAGCCGCTATGACCCGTATTCATGGCCTGCAACATGTCAAGCGCTTCCGCACCACGGCATTCGCCCACAACAATGCGATCGGGGCGCATACGCAGCGCATTTGCCACCAAATCGCCAATGCTCACCTGGCCTTTCCCTTCCGCATTCGCAGATCGCGCCTCCATGCGCACTACATGGGCATCGGGATCGAAGCGCAACTCAGCAGAATCCTCAATGGTGATAACGCGCTCTCCCTCGGGGATAAAGCACGAAAGAGCGTTGAGAAACGTCGTTTTGCCGCTACCGGTTCCCCCCGAGACCGCAATGTTCTTGCGCGCAACAACCGCCCAAGTCAGAAACGGAACAAGCTCCGGTTCGACGGAATTGAGTTCGACCATTTCTTGCAGACGTAAAATCTCTTCGGGAAATTTGCGAATGGTGAGCAGGGGGCCATCCACCGCAATCGGCTCCACCACAGCGTTGACGCGAAAGCCCTGGGGCAAGCGCGCGTTTACCATGGGCGACGATTCATCAATCCGCCGCCCCAGTGGCCCTACAATACGGTCAATCAACGCAAGAATCTGCTCGTTATCCACGAACCGAACAGCGGTTTTCTCCAGCCGGCCCGACCGCTCCACATACACTTTCTCGGGACCGTTCACCATAATCTCCGTTACGGATGAATCCGCCAGAAGCTCGTTGAGCGGACCGAGGCCAAACACCGAATCAATCAGCTGGGCCATCAGCCGCTCTTTACGCTGCGGAGACACCTCCGCCCAATCCACCTGGGAAAACACCGTTTGACAAAGACTGCGAATCTCATTTTCCACACGAAGGGGCGCGGTTTTCGCCACCGACAGCAAACCATTGGAAAGACTCTCGTTCATATGCCGTCGCAACTCCGAAAACAGTTCTTCATCGGTTCGCTCCTGGTGCAGCGCGCAAGTTCCCTGCACCCTGTCAACGCGATCTTTCAGCGACATTATTTATCCCCCTTCCGGTGTTTTTTGCCGAACAGCAATCGCGAGAAACGTCGCCCCTGCTTAACGCCTTTCATAACGTTGCATCCTGGCAGGATTTCGGTCATTAAGTCAGACAGCTCAAGAGCAAGCTCGTTTCCCTCGTCAAAAAGGCACAGCGCCTGACGCGCTTCAAGATATTCCCCTACAGCACGTCCCCCATCAGGCAATTCTTTACAGGGAGCGCCCTGTGTTGCGCACGTTACATCCATATAAGTCAACTGAGATTGCCGCCCGCACTTGTTGAGCAGGAACAGAAAAGGCGAGGCAGCCAAGCCGCAGCGCATGCAAACGTCAAACGCTTTCTGGGCCGCACGCGCAGAAGAGATGCGCTGATCCAAAACAAAGAGAATCTTTCCCGCACGCTCAAGAAGCGTCATATGCTTGTCATCCCAAAACGCCGGCCCGTTCGAAACAATCACATCAAAATGGCCACTTGCATATTCAATCACCTGCTCAAGCGCATTCATCACCTCGTCCGACTGCTCCGGCAACGTGCACGACCCCACCAGACAAAACCCTTCAGGCACCGGCTCAAGTTGCTCCACCAGACAAGGATTCGCCGCAAGCTGATTAAG
>CAKUDT010000335.1 GCA_934645125.1 uncultured Eggerthellaceae bacterium | reverse complement strand
GCATGCCCAACACGTTTTCGCGCGGAACATACTCCAGCGTCACGCAATTATCTCCGCAGATCACGTAGCCTTTTTCGTCGCCGTTTTCGTAGTGCCCCACCACGCGATGCAGTACATATTTCTCGCCGCGACGATACAGCGCCACGTCGTAACGACGCAGCTCGCCCGCTGCCGGCACCACCATCATCACGTCGTGACGGTTGCGCAGCATCGGCCACATGGAAACGCCCACGGGCGGCCCCAGGTAAAAGCTCTCGACTGCCAGCACGTCCTCGATCTTACGCGGCTCGGAGGCAGGGGAAGAGTCCAGTGCGGCGGAGACGGAAGACTCAGACGCGACAGAAGAAGGCGCAGGCGCCAACGCGCTCGAACACGCACCCGCGGACGCTGAAGCGATCGCATCCGCGCCCAAGCTCGCGCCTGCGCCGGCAGCCGCTCCGACAGCCGCGCCCGAGCCCGCCGTCACCGGTGAGTCCGCGCCCGCGCCAACAGGCGCACCCGCCTCACCTGCGTATATGTCTTTTTCTTCCGTCATGAATCCATTGCCGCCAGACATCCAACCGCCAAGCGTCTACTCGTCCAGCAAATCGGCGTCGCGCAGCTTGCCCAGAAACGCCGCAACATCGGCACGCGCCATATCATCCGCAACCGCGTATTCCGCAAGCAGGGCCTGGACCAGCGCATCTTCTGTTGCATGCGTGCCAAGCTGCTTCCATAAAAACGCACCCGTTTCGTTCAGGCGAATCATGCAATGACGCTCCATGCTGGCTTCGCCCACCGGCACCACCACATATTGCGTACCCACTTTATTCACGATGAAACCGTCTTTGATTTTCATGTCACAATCTTTCGTTTCGATGCAATTATTCGTTCTCATTATCGCACAGCGTCATTTGAAACGCCGCGTCAAAGGCAGCGCGGGTCGGCGTGCAGCGCAGCACGTAAAACGGCACGCTCGTGACCAACCTATCCAGCAAATCAAGCTGTCGAACAGCCAAAACAGGATCTTTCGGCAGAAGAATCTGATTCATCATGCGGTTGATTATTTCGCCGTCGTCTTCCAAGCGCTTCAGACAGTCCGGCTCACCTGGCTTACAACGCTCAATAAAGCAAACTGCGCGAAGGGGCACGCTCGTATTCTGTCCCCAGCTCTCTTTACCACAATACGGCGTGCCATACGCAAGAAACGCACCCGGCGCTCGATAGCCTTCGCCACCAGCAGCACCGGCACCTTCCCCGCCGCACCAGCGCAGGATGGGCTTGTCGCCGTTCACCACCATCACTCGGTTGCCCAGTGCGTGCATCCACTGCGCAACGTGCGTGCTTTTGCCAGTGCCACTTTTCGCCGCAAACGCGTAGCCGCGGCCCGCGTACGAGACAACCGCCGCATGAAACAAAAATGCGTCGTAGTCCAACAGGCGCGTACACATCTTGCGATAGAGCGCTAACGATTCGCAATACGCAGGCGAGAACGCGCCTTCGTCGTTGTTTTCAGCCGCGATCTCCTCGGGCGTAGCCGATACCAAAAAAGCACATCCATCAGTAGAAATGTCAACAATATAGTCCGCGCACAGCCGCTCGGTGAACGCATAGCGGTTCTCTATGGCAACAAGAACCCCGGCTATTTGAACGCAGAACATAAACATTGCTCCTTGAGAAGGCCACGATGAACACAGAGAAGTAGCGGCAACACAACAGCGCGCAAATTGCACCGTTTTTAGGCATTTTTCGCATCCCGATTGCCATTGTTTTATTATAAGCGCACGACACGCGCGCGCGACCAACTATCAGGCGCGCAAGCAATTTCCACGCACTTCCCTGTGCATCGTGGCGAAGCAACGCGGGAACGCGCCGTGAAACCCCGAGCGTGCGCTCCCCCGTGCGCCACAGCGAAGCATCGAAAGGACAAATTTTGGAGCTTTCCGCCGCCGAAGAATACGCACTCAAGCTCATCGCCGCCGAAAGCGTTTTTCAGCAAGCTGCTGGCGAAGGGACCGGGGATGCACTCACACCTGCCCCCGGACGGTCATCCGGACCCGCAGCCGAACCCGAGCAAGGGCTCGCGCCCGCACCCGACCCCGTCCCCGCCCCCACACTCTCCGACGGCTTGTGGCCCGCCGTGCGCGCGGAGCTCGTAGCGCAATCGGTGGTCGGCTACCCCGCGAACGCCGTTG
>CAKUDT010000334.1 GCA_934645125.1 uncultured Eggerthellaceae bacterium | reverse complement strand
GTCTGGGCGTGCAGTCACGCAAATGCTACGAGGTTGCGGTGAAGCATAACAAGCCCGTGATTGTGATGGAGCCTGTAAAAGGCGGTACGCTGGCAAAGGTGCCTGCGGCTGTGGAGAACCTGTTTCGGCAGGCCCACCCTGATTGGTCGATTCCTTCCTGGGCCATTCGTTTTGCCGCCAGTCTGGACAACGTGTTCATGGTGCTCTCCGGCATGAGCGATTTGCAGCAGTTAACCGACAACATCAGCTATATGGAGCGTTTTGAACCACTGTCTGAGCAAGACCGTCAAACGGTGAAACAGGCTGTGGACATCCTTAACCAGAGCATCGCCATTCCCTGCACCGGCTGTTCTTACTGCACAGAAGGCTGTCCCCAGAATATTCCCATTCCACGCTATTTTTCCCTGTACAATGCGGATTTGCAGGAGTCGAAGGACAAGGGCTGGCTGCCGCAGGGAACCTATTATAACAGCCTGACCCTGAAGCATGGCAAGGCCAGCGACTGTATTGAATGTGGTCAATGCGAAGGGGTATGCCCTCAGCATTTGCCGATTATTGAGGATTTGAAAAAGGTTGCCAAGCATTTTGAGGGATAAGAGCGCAGGGAGATGAACGGTCCGTCTGAGCCGTCCCCGGCCTGTCAAAAAACCCCGGATGGTGTCGGAGGGCCGCAGCCATCCGATTTTGATTCCGAAACCTGGCGGCGTGTACATCGGGTTCGGCGGCCCTGTGCAGCAAGGCTCAGTTTGTCAAAAAGGGAGGTACAGGAGGCGCTGCCTTCCTGCCGGGGTTTTAGGGGCGGAGCCCCTAAGCTTTGTGTCGCAATACTTTTCCTGCGAACCAGCAGCGAAGTTTGCGGGCGCGCTCTCCTATAAGGGCTTTCGACAGTCTGAGCCTTGCGCTCTTTGCCGCCCCGGCGAGCCGCAGGCGAGCAGGCAAAGCGGTCCCTTTCGGCAGAAAAGATCGCCGTCAGTCGAGCTTTTTGGACGGACTAGGGAAACAAAAGGAAAACTTGTGTTCTTTTGGAAGCCATAGTATAATTTGACTACTTTGGAATGGAATATTTTCCCCAAACAGGTAAAACGAAGGAAGAAGGGCTTATCCAATGGAACAAAACCGCGAAAAGCTGTCCTCGCGCCTAGGCTTTATCCTGCTGTCGGCAGGCTGCGCAATTGGACTTGGAAATGTGTACAGGTTTCCCATCATTACCGGCGCTTACGGCGGCGCTATTTTTGTGCTGATTTATATTGCATTTCTGTTGCTGCTGGGACTGCCGGTCATGACGGCTGAACTGGCGGTGGGCCGCGCCAGCCAGCGTAGCATCGCCTCCTCCTTTGACAAGCTGGAAAAACCGGGCCAGAAGTGGCACCTGATGAAATATGCGGGAATTATTGGAAACTATCTGTTGATGATGTTCTATACCACCATTACCGGCTGGATGCTGATGTATTTCATCAAATATGCTAACGGCTCCATTCTCACGGCCAGCGGAGTAAAGGAATTGGGCGATGTGTTTGGCACCATGATTTCCAATCCCGGCCTATCGGTTTTGGCGACCTTTGCCGTGATTCTGGTTTGCTTCGGCATTTGTTCCCTGGGACTGCAAAAAGGGGTGGAGCGCATCACCAAATGGATGATGGTGGCTCTGTTTGTTTTGATGATTGGATTGGCCGTTTACTCCTGCACGCTGCCGGGCGCGGGGGATGGCCTGCGGTTCTACCTGGTGCCTTCGGTTCGTCACATTCAGGAGTCCGGCCTGTGGACGGTGATTTCCGCTGCCATGGGACAGTCCTTCTTCACCTTGAGCCTGGGCATTGGCTCTATTGCGATTTTCGGAAGCTACATCGGAAAGGAGCACCGGCTGCTTGGGGAAGGGCGCACCATTGTGGTGCTGGATACATTCGTTGCGTTGATGTCCGGTCTGATCATCTTCCCCGCGTATTTCACCTATAATGGAGCGCCGCTTACCGCAGGCAATGCAGGCGCAGGCTTTCTGTTTACCACCTTGTCCAGCATTTTTAACGATATGCACATGGGCCGGGTGATTGGCACACTGTTCTTCCTGTTCATGCTGTTTGCGGCGTTGTCAACCGTGATTGCCGTTTTTGAAAACATTATGTCCTTCTGGTTGGAATTGACCAAGCTGAACCGGCGTCAGGCGGCGCTCATCAACATTGCGCTGCTG
>CAKUDT010000333.1 GCA_934645125.1 uncultured Eggerthellaceae bacterium | reverse complement strand
ATGGCGGCGATGTGAAGTTGATTGGCGTAGACGACGAAGGTGTTGTCACTGTTGAGCTGCAGGGTGCTTGCAAGGGTTGCCCCATGTCGCAGTTAACGCTGGCAAACGGCGTTGAGCGCATCCTGAAGGAGCGCGTGCCGGGCGTGACTTCGGTTGTTCCTGCCGATCTTGACATGGACGAGCTTCTGAACAGTCCGAACGTCATTGTCGTTGACGACGACAAATAAGAGTAAGTCGCATTTCCTTAGCGCCCCGTGTAACCCGCGGGGCGTTTTTTGTTGACAAATTACCCCACCTTTTGTCAACAAAACCATAGCGAAATAGTAGTATTTTCATATCGAAATAATCAACCGCATAAAATAATAGACTATTGCAAATAAATGCACGCAGCGCTTATAATGCGAGAACACTTAAGTCCATTACCAAGGGAGTGTCCGCGTACGTCAAAGCAGCCAAGAAAGAGCACTCGCGCGTTGCATGGAGAAAAATCCTGCAGCGCGTTCTTTCCACGTGCCGTTGTATGGCGCGAAGCAGGCGCTCGCGACAATCATTCGCGTGTTTTTGGGTATTGCTGTGGGCTTGATTATTTGGGAGGCTTGCTCGCTCATCTTTAATGCAAACGGCTCTACGCTAGGCTTTCCCGATCCTCTATCTGCGTTCCAGCGTTTGGGCGAGTATCTTTTTGCGGGTCGTCCCTTGTATGGTCACTCCATCTACGAGCACATTGGCACCAGCATCAAACGCCTGCTCATTGCATTTGGCATGGCCGCTTCGGTTGGCGTGGTTCTGGGTTCGCTTATGGGCTACTTTCAACGGTTTTACGCCATTGCCATTGTGCCCGTGGCAATCTACCAGATGATTCCCGGCCTAGCGTGGCTGCCGGTGGCTATCCTTATGTTCGGCCTGGGCGACGACTCAGCCATATTCATGATTTTCGCTGTGTCGTCGATGGTCATCACCATTGGCGTCTCGGGCGCTATTCGCACCGTTCCGTCTGTCATGGTGCAGGCGGCGAAGATGAGCGGCGCGCGACCGGCAACCATTTTCCTGCGCGTTCTTATTCCGCAAGCGGCGTGCTCCATAGTGAATGCGTTGCGTTTGGGCATGTCATCGGGATGGCGTGTGCTAGTTGCTGCTGAAATGATCGTGGGCACCGGCGTGGGCATGGGTTATTCCATTCAGCTTGCGCGCGACTTGCTTGATTACGTGGGCGCCTTCGCCTGCATTACCGTTATTTGCCTGTTCGGCCTGTTTTTGGACCGCGTTGTTCTTGCCAGCATTGAGCGTTGGATGAACCGCAAATTGGGGGCTGATCAATAATGGTTCTTATCGAAATGCGCGATGTGAGCAAGGCGTTCCTCACGAACAAACGCAAAGCGCAAGCCCAAGTGGTGCTTGAGCATGCGAATCTGTCTATTGAAGAAGGCGAATTCGTGAGCCTTATTGGTCCGTCTGGCTGCGGGAAAACGGTGTCGCTTTCCATGATGGCGGGTTTTCTTGCTCCTACGCAGGGGGAAGTGCTGTTCCGCGGTGCACCCATTGAATCTCCCGGCCCCGAACGTGGCGTGGTCTTCCAGGAATACAGCTTGTTCCCGTGGCTTTCCGTTCTGCAAAACGTCATGTTCGCGCTAGAAAACGCTACGCGCGCACAAGGCCGCAGTTGGGATGCAAAGCGGGGCGAAGCACGTTCTCGCGCGGCATTGGCGCAGGTCGGGCTCGAGGACAAAGCCGACATGCGTCCCAATACGCTTTCCGGCGGTATGAAGCAGCGCGTGGCTATTGCGCGTCTTCTAGCAATGGACTCCGAGGTCTTTCTGATGGACGAGCCGTTTTCCGCATTGGACGAGCAGACACGTGGCCGCTTGGACGAAAGCCTGCGCCGCCTGTGGCTGAAAAAACGCAAGACCGTCGTGTTCGTCACGCATAACATCTCGGAAGCGGTGGCTATCTCGTCGCGCATTGTGCTGTTTTCGGGCTCGCCGGGCACTATTTTGCGCGAGTGGCGTCTTCCCGAGGACATGGATCGCTGCAAGACCTCGGTGGAGGTTATGGCGCTTTCCGCGGAGATTTTGGACTGCATGCCTTTTGACTCGGCGTCGTTTGGTAACGCTGAGTGATACAGGAAACAAGAAACAATAAGGAAAGAAGGAAAGAAAGCATGAAGAAGAAACTATTTTCCCTTGCT
>CAKUDT010000332.1 GCA_934645125.1 uncultured Eggerthellaceae bacterium | reverse complement strand
TTCACGAACGCGAACCGCGGCATTGACGAGAACCTGCTCACCATGGAAAAGATGCGTCTTTTGGCCAGCCATCACGGCCTGGTGTGCCTGCAGCATGAAAAGCCGTTCGAAGGCATCAATGGCAGCGGCAAGCACAACAACTGGTCCATTTCCGCAGGAACCAAGAATCTGCTGGATCCCGGCGACAATCCTCAGGATAACTTGCGCTTCTTGGTGTTCTTGGCAGGCGTTGTACAAGCCGTTGACGACTACCAGGAGCTGCTGCGCATGACCGTTGCCTCTGCCGGCAACGACCACCGCTTGGGCGCAAACGAGGCACCTCCTGCAATCATCTCCATCTTCTTGGGCGATGAGCTTGACAGCATTGTAAGCGCGCTTATTAGCGGCAAGGAATACGAAGGCACCGCGAAGACCATGATGGATTTGGGCGTTGACGTGCTGCCGAACTTCATGAAGGACTCCACAGACCGCAACCGCACCAGCCCGTTTGCCTTCACCGGCAACAAGTTCGAGTTCCGCATGCCCGGTTCTGCTATGAACTTGTCCGACGCAAACACGGTGCTGAACACCGCCATGGCAAAGAGCCTGAAGGAATTCGCAGACGCCATGGAGGGCCTGGAAGGCGAAGCATTCCAGGAAGCGGCCTTCGCTTACGTGAAGAAGACCCTGACCGACCATCAGCGCATCATCTTCAACGGCAACGGTTACTCTGCCGAATGGGAAGAAGAAGCAGCACGTCGCGGCCTGGCAAACCACAAGACCACGGCCGATGCACTGCCCTGCCTGGTTGACAAGAAGAGTATTGATCTGTTCGAAGGGTTCAACGTTCTTACCGAAGCCGAGGTTCGCAGCCGCTACGAAGTGAAGCTGGAGAAGTACTGCAAGCTTATCAACATTGAGGCGCGCACGATGCGCCGCATGTTGCGCCGCCAGTACTTGCCCGCTATCAGCGCTTATGCCGCAAAGATTGCCGATCACATTATTTCGATTAACTCCGCAATGCCCGCGCTGGATACCTCCACGCAAGAAGAGCACCTGGTACGCATTCAGACCGGCCTTGATGCCACGAAGAACGCTTACGAAGCTCTAGCGGCAAAGCATAAGGAAATCGCAGAAATCGAAGATCCGCAAGAAGCAGCAAATGCTTACGCTCACGAGCTAGTGCCGCTGATGGAAGCCGCACGTGCCGAAGTCGATCAGCTTGAGATTTTGTGCCCGACTTCCGATTGGCCCGTACCGTCTTACAACAAGATTCTGTTCTACGTATAAGCAGTTTGCAACCGTGAAAGGGGCGCCCTACACCGCGCCCCTTTCCTGCGCTACCCCCAAGGAAGGAGAGCCATGAACTTCACGAAGATGCACGGTTTGGGAAACGACTACCTGTATCTGTATTGCCAGGAAACACCCGAAAACATTGAAGAACTTGCCATCAAATACTCCGATCGCCATTTTGGCGCGGGGTCCGATGGCATTATCTGCATTCTTCCCAGCTCTGTGGCGGACTTCAAAATGCGCATTTTCAATGCAGACGGCAGCGAAGCCATGATGTGCGGAAACGGCATCCGTTGCGTAGGTAAATACGTGTTCGACCGCGGATACACCGACAAAACCCAGATTGACGTTGAAACGCTTTCGGGCATCAAGCACCTGAAGCTCACCATGGAAGACGGCAAAGTCGCGCAAGTAACTGTTGATATGGGTCATGCGAAAGTGTCACAGCAGCAAGAAGTTAAAGTTGCGTGCGGGTACTTCTACGACGAAGTAATCAACGCTTTCTGCGCTTCCCGCAACGGGGCAGAACCCATTCCCGTAATTCCCGTTGATATGGGCAATCCGCATGCCGTGATTTTCGTGAGCGACGCCGAGAAAGCGCCTGTTGCAGAAGTAGGTAGCGCCCTTGAGAAATCAAGCGCATTTCCTGGCGGTGTGAACGTTGAGTTTGTGCAGGTCATAAGCAAGACCGAAATCCTCATGCGCGTATGGGAGCGCGGCAGCGGCATTACCATGGCATGCGGTACGGGCAGCTGCGCAAGCGTTGCGGCGGCGATTTCTGCGCACTTGTGCCAGCGCGATGTACCAGTAACCGTACACCTTGACGGGGGCGACTTGACCGTTTCGGTGGATTACGAGAACAACGTGCTCATGACTGGTCCCGCAGCGTTTGTCTACGACGGCACTACCCTTGATT
>CAKUDT010000331.1 GCA_934645125.1 uncultured Eggerthellaceae bacterium | reverse complement strand
GCCTTGACCTGCTCAAAGAGCACGAGAATCTGCTCATTCTGCACACGTTTTCCAAGGCATATTCGCTGGCGGGCGTGCGCTTGGGCTACCTTTTAGGCTCGGAAGCGGTCATTCGCGAGTTCATCAAGTTTCGCCAGCCGTATTCGGTGGATGCGGTGTCTCAAGCAATTGCGAAAGTGGTTTATGCGCATCGCGATGAGTTTTTAGAGAACGCGCGCGAGCTGGCACGGGCGGCGCAGGATTTGGCTGCGGCGCTGGGGGAGATGCCCCAGGTGCAGGCGGTGTACCCGACGGATGCAAACTTTGTGCTGTTCAAAGTGCGGCGCGCGGATTTAGTGTGGCAAATGCTCTATGACCAGGGCGTTTTGGTGCGCGATTTCTCGCGTTGCCCGGGGATCGAGGGCTGCTTGCGCGTAACGGCGGGCACGCCCGAGGAGAATCGGAAGTTTTTGGACGCGCTTGAGAATGCGCTGTGGGCGCGATAGCAATAGAGCGCGGCGACCCGCGATGCAGTGCAACAATGCAGGTCGCGACGCTGAGCAGTAACGCCTTTTGCGCTTGTGGCGTTGCTGAGCGAGGATAGCAACGTGGCGGCCTGCGATGTGGCGCACTGAAGGCATGCGCGCTCGCAATAGCATTGCCACGCAGGTATCGTGCGGCGATGACCTGCGGAAACGATATATGGTACTACCGCGCGGCCAACGTTTGGTCGCGCGAAGCTATAAGGAGAAAACATGCGTACAGCACAGATTTCACGCACGACGAAGGAGACCGACATCCAGGTTGATATCGACTTGGACGGCACGGGCCAAACCGATATTCAGACAGGCGTTGCGTTCTTCGACCACATGCTTGATGCGTTTGGGCGTCATGGTCCGTTCGATTTGAGCGTGCGCTGCAAGGGCGATATCGAAGTTGACGCCCATCACACGGTGGAAGATTGCGGTATTGTGCTGGGGCAGGCCATTGCGCAGGCGCTTGGCGACAAGCGCGGCATCACGCGCTACGCATCTCTTGCGCTGCCCATGGATGAAACGCTCGTGTTGGCGGCCGTTGACATTTCTGGACGCGGCGCCGCGTACGTTGATTTGGACATCCCCGCCCAGAAAGTGGGGGATTTCGATACGGAGCTAGGTGCGGAATTCTTCATTGCGCTTGCTGCGAATGCAGGTATCACGCTGCATGTGCGCCAGCTGGCGGGTGGAAACTCGCATCATATTCTGGAGGCAAGTTTCAAGGCTGTGACCAGGGCATTAAATGCTGCGGTTGCCATTGATGCGCGCATTGCCGATCAGCTGCCGTCCACGAAAGGCGCGCTGTAATGATTGCAGTCGTTGATTATCAGAAGGGCAATTTGCTCAGTGTGCAGCGCGGTCTTGCGGCTGTGGGAGGTCAGGTGGTTGTGACAAGCGATCCTGCCGAAATCGCTGCAGCCAATGCCATTGTGCTGCCTGGCGTGGGTGCCTTTGCCGATGCCGCAGCCACCATGCGCGAGCTGGGGCAGATGAACGTGATCCGCGACCGCGTGCTTGCGGGCGTTCCCTTTTTGGGCATCTGCCTGGGCATGCATCTTATGTTCGAGCACGGCGTGGAAGGTTCGCCAGCGGAACGCGCCGCTGCCGCGGCCGCTGGTGCAGCTGACGCTGGGTACGCGCAGGGCTTGGGGCTCATTCCCGGGCTGGTAGCGGCTCTTCCGCGCGAAGACGCGCAGGGGCGTTCCTATAAAATCCCGCACGTTGGCTGGAACGAAGTGTCTTTCGCTGCAATACCTGCCGCCGCGTCCGCAACTTGTTGTCAAATTACCCCACCTTTTGTCAACAATTCGCTCCATGCGACGAACCTTGCTGCTAGCGAGCAGCAGCCGACCCCTTCCGCAGGCACCGCCGCCGCTGCGTCCGTGTCTGCCGCATCCCTCGCGAAAAACGCCCTGTTCGACGGCATCCCCGAAGGCGAGTACTTCTACTTCACGCATAGCTACGTTTCGCCCGATAGCGCTGCGACCATCGCAACTACTACGCATAGCGTTACGTTTCCGTGCGCGGTGCAGCTGGGTCAACGCGCGTTCGGCGTGCAGTTTCACCCCGAGAAAAGCTCCGATGCGGGCTTGGCGCTGCTCAGGAATTTCGTGACGATTGCCCAGGAGGTTTAAATGTATCTTCTTCCTGCTGTTGATATTCTGAATGGCCACG
>CAKUDT010000330.1 GCA_934645125.1 uncultured Eggerthellaceae bacterium | reverse complement strand
AGTTGCAGGTGTTGCATAAATCACGTGGCGAGAAAAATGCGCTCAACCAGATTCTCACCAATATGGTGGAATGCGGGTTTGCGGGCGGAAAAACGATCCTGCGCCACACGCAAAACCTTGCCGCCGCTCAAAAACTCGAAGCGCTTATCAAAGAGCGTTTTCCCGAATGCCACATTACGATTGGCGAAAACGAAGGCTTGTGCTCTTACTATGCGGAGCCGGGTGGTTTGCTTGTTGGTTTTGAGGCGGAGGCATAGCTCTCGCTTTGTCCGCGTTGCGACGGTTTTGCCGTTTTTCGAAGCAGAGTTTTAGCGATTGCGGGCACGTTGAAAACGCAACGAAATCGGAGCTTAGTCGGAGCTGCTTTTTTCTTGTCGGGGAGGCCTCTCTCATTACAAGAAAAAGCGGCTCTTTTTGCGCTTTCTGCGGCATAATGCCTGATTTAAGCCCCATTGATAGTGATTCTCCCATACTCAATAAGCTACAATATAGCGTTGCGGCCGTATGCATAGATGCCGCGCTAAAAAGGATTTCACACTGATTTTGGGAAGGGGTATCGTGGCGATTGTTTTCGGCGTTTTCGTGTTGACGATTGCAGCTTACGGTTTGTTTTTCGCCTACGATATTCTTACCGTTCGTGGCGCAGGCACTGCTCGACTGCAGTTCCTGTTTTTCGCGGGATGCGTGTTCGTTGTTGTTGCTTTTGCGTTGCTGCTCATAAGCCAGATGAATGTTCTTGCCGTCGATGCGTTCTTCTACGTTATGGCGGTGCTTTCCCTTATTTGTTTTGCGTTCATGGTGAAAGCGTTGTTCTTCAGCCTGCCCCAGGGGACGTATTCTTCTGCCGAACAGGGGCGCTCTGTGTATCAAGGCGGAATGTACGCTTTTTGTCGCCATCCCGGCGTGTTTTGGTATTGCCTTGGCTTCCTGTTCCTTGTACTTGCTTTCCGCAGCGCTCCGGTAACGTTGTCGTGCCTGCTTTTGTGCGCAGGAAACGTTGCCTATATGGTTTTTCAGGATACTTGGAGCTTCCCGCGCACGTTTTGCGATTACCAGGATTATCAGCGCAATGTGCCATTTTTCTTCCCCACGTGCCAAAGCGTGAGCAATGCAATTTCTTCGCTTTCCGTTAAAGGCGGGCGCGCATGAGTTTATTTGCACGGAACAATCAAGCCCGTGAACTGGGGTTTGACTTATATGAGGGTCGCGACGCATCTGATCCTCAGCGCACCTGGGATGAATATTGCGGCTTTCTGGGTCTGTCGCTTGACGATTACGTGCATATCCAGCGCCGCCTTATGGAAGAGCAGCTGGTTTTGTGGTGCCCCAGTGGCATTGGCAAGAGCATCCTGAAAGGGAAGAAGCCAACGTCAATCGAAGAGTTCCGCGAATGCGTGCCGTTGACGACCTACGATGATTATGCCGATATTCTCTTGGCGCGTCGCGAAGATATGCTTCCGTTACCTGCGGTTACGTGGGTGGAAACCACATGGGAAGGCGGTAAACGCCCCATCAAGCTTGCTCCCTACACGCAAGGCATTCTTGATTCGTTTAAGCGTAATGGCAAAGCCATCATCATGTTGGCATCTGCTACGGATTGGGCGCAATACCGCATTGGAACGAACGTTTTGTCGGGTTTGGCTCCGCTGCCGTATCTAACGGGTCTGATGGGTATTATTCTGGATCAGGAATTCCACTTCCGTTTCATGCCTCCGCATAAAACCACCACGACCATGGGCTTTTCCCAGCGCATGAAATACGGATTCAAAATGGCGCTCTCGAGCGGCGTTGATTATTTCTTGACCATGGGTTCGGTCGGATCGTTCATGAGCAAAAAGCTTGCCGGTGCGGTGGCATCGGGCGCATCCGTGGGTTCATCGCACGCGAAGTCGGGTGCTTCTACGGGCGCCGGTGCGAATGCTGCGGCGGCTGCTGAATCGAAATCGGGCAAGAGCGTTCCTTCGCTTGCCATGGCTCGTCGTGTTTTGAAAGCGCGTCGGAAAGCAGCGCGGGAAGGGCGCGAGCTTCTGCCAAAAGATTTGTTTGACCTGCGTGGATTCGTTATTGCGGGTACCGACAACGCTTGCTATAAAGATGAGCTTGAGCAGCAATGGGGCGTTCGTCCCATGGAGCTTTTTGCGGGCACCGAATGCGGATTGGTGGGCACGGAAACATGGAATCGTACCAGCTTGTATTTCTTCCCCGATGCGTGCTT
>CAKUDT010000329.1 GCA_934645125.1 uncultured Eggerthellaceae bacterium | reverse complement strand
TGCCACGCCCGAGCAGCTTTCTTCGTTGAAGTCGTCGCTTAAGCCCGTGGTGCGCCTGGCAACGGAGAAAGACGCGCAACGCTTGGCTGAGCTGCAGCAACGCGCGCGCGACATTATGCCGGCGTATCGCGAGCTTGTAGAGGAAGAGGGGCTGGACATGCGCCCCGTTTCCGTGGAGTTTCTGTTCGACGGCGATAAAGCCGTGTTCTATTTTGAGTCCGAAGATCGCGTTGACTTCCGCGAGCTGGTGCGCAAGCTGGCTTCGCGCTTCAAAGTGCGCGTTGACATGCGCCAGATTGGTCCGCGTGATGAAGCGCGCATGGTGGGCGGCATTGGCCATTGCGGCCAGGAGCTGTGCTGCAAACGCTTGGGTGGCGAGTTCTGCCCCGTTTCCATTCGCATGGCAAAAGAGCAAGATCTGTCGTTGAACCCGCAGAAGATTTCGGGCATTTGCGGACGCCTGATGTGTTGCTTGCGTTACGAATACGATGCCTATAAGGATTTCAAGGGGCGCGCGCCGAAGGTGGGTGCTAAGATTGAAACCCCCGATGGCGTGGGTAAAGTTATTTCGCTGGATGTTCCCAAAGAGATGGTGACCATTCAGGTTGAAGCCGACAAGAAAATCAGCGTTCCCTTGGGCGACATGTCTAAATCTGATCAAGATGCTGCGCGTCCCGATACCGTTGACGCGGAAGCGTGGGAGCGTGCGTCGAACAAGGAAGAGATGACCGTTTTCGGCGAGGCATCGTTTGTGACCTCGCAGTTTACCAGCGCCGACAAGTTGGGCGAGGCAAAGGCTATCCATCGCGAAACGTCAAGCAGCAAGAAAGAGAAGCGCGAGCGCCGCGGCAAGGATACGTCTTCGGGCCGTTCGGGCCGCCGCGATCGTGATGAACGCGAACGCAACAAGGATGCCGCCGAGCAGGCGGTACCCGTGCGCAAGCCGCGTCGTCGATCCACGAAGCTTTCGGGCGGCGATTCGTCCGAGCTTACGGTTGAAACAACGCAAATCAAGTCCTCGGCAGGTAAAAGTGCACAGGACTCGGGAGCGAAAAACGCTGCAAACAGGGAAGACGCGCAGAGTTCGCGTCAGCGCCCGCGTTCGCGTCGCAATAAGGGCCAAGCGTCTGCGGCCGCTCAGGACAGCCAGGTTGCTTCGCGCGTAAAGAGCGTTGATGGCGCAAGCGCTCATGCGGGCGCTAAGGCTTCTGCCCCTACAAAAGAACAGCCCCGGCGCGTTGCGGCTGGCGACTCCAAGGCGAATGCGGAAGCAGGATCTTCCGAGCATCGTCGTCGTCGCCGTTCGGGAAAGACCGTGGCAGGTGAACGCCCCGCAAATGGTGAGCGCACCGAGCGCAACCAGCAGGGGGCGCCACAAGGACACGGTCGCCCTGAGCAGCGCGAAGGCCAGGACAACCAGGCAATGCGCCCTGGCAGGCGTTCGTCGGGTCTGCGCCAGCATGCAGACACTGCGCCGGGTGAAAGCGCACGCGAACATCGCGGCAACGCCGCCGGTGGCAACCGCAATGGCGGCTCCGCGCATGCGAATGCGGGCGCGAGCACTTCCGCGAATGCGGCCGCGAATGGGGAGGAGCGCCGCTCAAACCATAGGCGTCCGCGTCGTCGCAAGAGCTCGGGTGGCGGTTCATCTGCGAGCGCATCTGGCGCCGGGGCGGGTAACGCCGGTCCTGGCAACGCTGGCTCAAACGGAGGAAAGAGCGGCCACGGCGGCGGCAACAATGGCAATAACGGCAACAATAAAGGTGGCGCTCAGCAGTAGCAGTGCACATCCGATTTCGATATGAGGCGTGTGACTTATGAAATTGAACGATCCTTTGCTCACAGACCTGTACCAGCTCACCATGGCGCAAGGCTATTGGGAGTGCGGCAAGGCGGATACGCAAGCGTGTTTTCACATGTTTTTCCGCGATTATCCCTTCAATGGCGGCTACGCAGTGGCATGCGGTATGGCGCAGTTGGCTGATCTGGTGGATGGCTTCGCGTTCTCCGAAGATGACTTGGAGTACCTGGCTTCCATTCCTGCGCCCGGTGGCGGCATGCTGTTCAAGCCGGCGTTCATCGATTACTTGCGCGACTTCAAGTTAAGCGTTGATATCGAAGCCGTTGCCGAAGGCGAGATTGTGTTCCCGTATGAACCTCTGGTGCGCATAACGGGTCCTATTATGGAATGCCAGCTTTTAGAGACCGCGCTTCTGAAC
>CAKUDT010000328.1 GCA_934645125.1 uncultured Eggerthellaceae bacterium | reverse complement strand
GCCTACGATATGGTGAAGTCGCCTGAGACGTACGCCGACCGCGCCGATTACGAAAGCATGTATTCTCGCGCCGATGTGAAATGGAACAACAAAGTTGACGCAACGAATGCATTCGCTATTCAGTACGCGGCTCTTTGCGGGTGGGACGACTGATAGCTGGCGTGACTGCGGCGGGCGAGATGCTGGACGTGGACGCGCCCTGCAGGGCATAGAGCCCGACGCGTTCGCGGGATGCCCCGTGGCCGAAGCTCAAGCGGATGTACGCGCGGACGAGCACGGGGAAGCGTAGGCAGGCGAAAACGGCGAAGGATAGGCGACTGCACGAGCGCGCGCAGCTGTGGTCGCGCAGCTAAACGCACGACCGGCTTCGCGCGGATAAGCAGGCAACCGATTAAGCGCCTTTTCGTTTTTTTCTCGCCCTTGAACTGATGCGTTTTGGTTCGCATTGGCTATACTACGAAATGATAAAAACAATATCGTTGGGAAGGAACTCTATGAAAAAACAGCCCTCTGCGGTTCGCTCTTCGGCACGTGCGTGCGCGAGCGCTTTTCTTTCGGTCGTTTTAGTGTCGGGGCTTTTCCCCGCGCAAGTGTTCGCGGCAAATGCGGAAGGCAGCGCGGAAGAAGCTGTGCGCTCGGCGGTTGTTTCCGCGGCTCCGGCTACCGAGTCTGCATCGTCTTCGGCGGCTGCAGCTACCGAGCCTGCATCGTTTTACGCATCTGCCTCGACAGCAGACCCTTCGGCAGACCCCACCTCCGCCGCTGACGCGACGCTCACCGCGGGATGGAACCAATTGGGTACGTGCGAATGGCGCATCGATGACGCCGGCTTGCTTACCATTCGTCCTTTGGGCAACAGCGCTTCGGGCGTGCTGGATTCGTGGCTTCCCGACCAGACGCCCTGGAGGCGCGACGCATCGCTTCGCACTTCTATTACGTCCGTAGTTATTGAGCCTGGTGTTATTGCTGAGACGTGCTTTCATATGTTCTCGGATTGCACTAATTTAGTATCTGTTGACCTTTCGGGCTTGGATACCTCCCAGGTGACCGACATGACGTGCATGTTCGCAGAATGCGCAGCCTTGGAAACGGTAAATTTCCAAGGTGTTGACGCATCGAATGTGACCAGTATGCATGCCATGTTTTGGAAGTGCTCGTTAATAAAGAGCGTTGACTTATCAGGAATCAATGCTGCGCGTGTGACCGACATGTATGGCTTGTTTCAGAATTGCTTGTCGCTTGAATCGGTGGACATTTCATCGTTTACCGGCTCCGCGATAACGAATGCGATATATTCCTTTGCGGGTGCGCCGCTTGTGTCGCAGATCACGTTGCCGGCGGGGCTTGATTTGACCGATAATACTCAAGCGGGTTTCAGAACGTCCCCCATGGGCGCCCATCATGATTCTCGGTGGGTAGATACGGCAGGCACGGTGTATGGTTCGAACGAAGAGATGTTTTGGGCGAACATCGGGCGTATTTCGGGTGCGGAAACGTACACGACCACCGATGCAATGCCTTCTCCGGAATGGACGCAAAGCGGCGGATGCGAATGGAAGATAGACGAGAACGGCCTGCTCACGGTTCGTCCGCTGCCCGGTTACGGGAAGGGTGCTTTGCCGGATTGGCAGCAAGATCATTTCGGCGCGCCCTGGAATGAGCGCGCCGATGAAATAATATCGGCTCGCTTCGAACAAGGTGTGGTGGCCAAAACATGCCTGAGCCTTTTTGCATACTGCAAGAATCTGACGTCGGTCGATTTTTCGGGTTTGGATCTGTCCGGCGTAACGGATATGCATAACATGTTCGAGCGCTGCACGTCGCTGGTTTCGATTGACCTTTCGGGTTGGTCGTTCTCACCATTGGTGGAAACGTATTGCATGTTCGAGAGTTGCACGTCTCTTACGAATGTGACGCTGCCTGCAGGTGTTCATATGGACAAGCGTTTTGCGGATGAATACGTTTGGATGGATACTACAGGCGCTTTGTATGAGACAACAGCCCAAGTGGCTGAGGCAAATGCCAATCGCACATCGGGCGCCATGACGTACACGACGCTGCGTCCGACTGAAGGTTGGGAGCGCAGTGGCACGTGCGAATGGCGTGTTTACTGGGACGACGATTTTTATGGCCCGGGTTTTCTTGAGATTCGTCCGTTGCCGGGTCTAACCCAGGGTGTGCTGGACGACTGGGGGGAAGATTGCGAAGATGTGCCCTGGT
>CAKUDT010000327.1 GCA_934645125.1 uncultured Eggerthellaceae bacterium | reverse complement strand
AGGAAAGGAGTTGCCCGTGCAGGAAATCGCGTGGGTGTCATATGATGGAGCGTTGCAAGACGCGTGCGAAACTGCGGGCCAACTTGTTTCTGAACAGGGAAGATGTGTTTTCTTAGTACGTGACTTTTCGAGCATTGCGCCCGTGAAGCGGGCGCTGGCGGCGTCGCATTGCGGCTTTGGCGTGCAAGTGGCAACGTTGGCATCGTGGGTCGAGGATTTGTGGCAGCTGCATGGTACGGGTGCTCCTTTCGTGTCGGCGTTACAGCGCTCCATGACGGTGCGCCGCGCGTTGCAGCAGCGTTTCGATGCGGCCGAAGCTGCCGTGAAGGGGCGCGAATCGGATGCGGATGCGCGGACGGCGGCTGGCGCGGTTGGCGTGGCCGATGTCGCGGGCACTGGCGCGATAGGTGCCGCCGATTTGACGGCAAACGCACAGGACCAGGCGTTCACTCCAGCCGAGGGCATGGTGCGTTTGATTGTGCGCCTTCTGCGCGAGTGTGCGCCTTTCTTTACCGAAGAAGCATTCGAACGCGCGTTTGAGCAGGCGTTTTCCCAAGGAGCGGCCGCTCTTCCCACGTTGAGCGCGGCGGAAAAAGAAATCGTTGTGCTCGTGCGGTGCTGCCTTGCGTATCAAGAAGAGCTTGGTTGCATTGAGCCGGCGCTTGCGTGTGCGAATCTTGCGCGGCGGGGGGCGGTTGCTCAAACGTCCGTCGTGCTGCTTGATTGCAATCCCACGCCGGCGCAGGAGCTTTTGCTGGAAAGCGCGGCGGATGCAACTTTGTTCCGTGTATGTGCGTGTGAGACTACCGAATCTGCGCGCAACAGCGAATTGTCCCAGCTCAGCACAGTGCTGTATCATCCTGATTATACGAACCCCCTTGTGCCAACGGGCCGTGTGCGTTTTGCGCTGCCCATGGGCGCATATGCGTCGCCGGCACTTTTGACGAGCGAACTTGAGCGCTTGGCTCGCGATGGCAACAAAACTATTGCCGTTTCTTGCTTCGACCCCGTTGCAGCGTTTGAGCAGCTGGCTCCACGTTTGCGCTCTCGCCATATTGCGTGCAGTGTGCGCGGGTCGGTTCCTCTTGCACGCACGGCGTTTGGCGTGGCGTGGTTGTCGTTGGCGCAGTTTTTGCAAGACAGCAGCTTTGAAAATGCCGCGATGGCCAGCGATTATGCTCTCAGCACGTTTTCGTTTATGAGTGCGGCTGCCGCCGCCGAGGCCGATGCATCGTTGCGTGGGTGGCGCGGTTTGAACCGCGATTACGCTTTGAGTGTTGCATGTTCGCGGCAAAAAGAGCAGCATGCGGAATTTCTAGAAGCCATGGCGCGGGGTTGCTATGCAGACGCGCTTGAGTATCAGTGCGCGTGGATTTCCAAGCAAACGCGCTGGTCGGAGGTGTTTTGTGAAACGCAGCTTGCTGCCGCCACATACGCTTTGGAGGTACAGCGCTGCGTGAGCGAAATGGAGCTTTCGCAAGAGATTGCGCTTGCCGCATTCGCGGCGGCTGCCGTTGTTGTTGCCGCAAGAAGTGAATTGAGCGAAGAAGCGATTGCGTCAGTTTCGCTTATGAGCTTGAACGACCTGGGGAAATGTCTTCCTGCTTCGTTTGACGCGTGCGTGCTGGCCGACTTGTCTGCTGATGCGTATTCGTTGGATAACGATGAGCAGGCAATTGACACGCTGCTGAAAAAATGCGGCTGCTATCAGCCTTCGCGTAAAATTGAGCAGCTGCGCGCGTCGTTCTCGTGCGCTCTTGCTGCTGCAAGAAACCAATTGCTGATTCATCGCGTGCTGAAAGATGAAAAGACCGATGATCGGCGTCCCTCTGCGTTGTTTGACGAGGTAGTGGACTGCTATCGCTCCGATCCGAAGAATTACAAGGAGCTTCACGAATTATGGGGCGTGTCGCATAACCTTGAGCCGTTTGTTACGAGTTTAGGCGAAGAATGCATGACGCAGAATTGCACGGAAACGGGCCGGGTTCCCGCGCTTCAGATCGGGGCTAACGTTGCAACAGGCAGGGAAGACGCGCGTGGCCTTGGGGAAGAGACGGCGACTGTTGCGGGCGTTTCCTGCGAAGAAACGCCCGCTTTTGATGGCGGACCTCAAGTCTCGTTCGAGCTTTCCGCAGGAGAAGATCGTGTTTTTCTTCCGAGTGCCTACGATGTTACCATGGCGCGCCCCGCTCATCTTTCGGCTTCTGCTATTGAGGTGTACC
>CAKUDT010000326.1 GCA_934645125.1 uncultured Eggerthellaceae bacterium | reverse complement strand
CGCGCGTAACGCCCAACACGTCCACGGTGGCCATGCGATCTTCATTAAGAGAAGCTATTTTCATGGGAATTGCAAGACACATGAGTTGCTCCTTTGTTATCTTCGTTGTTCTTCAATCAGTTCTATTCTGTCATTTGCTTGCTTGTGGCACATGCTATCACAGCTTGGCCCAAAGAGATGCAGCCATCGCTGGGCGGAACTTCCCTATTCAGGGCAACGGTAAATCCAGCGTCCACCAGCGCGGGAACGGCGTGCTCCATAATGTAGCGGTTCAGGAAAACGCCGCCTGAAAGCGCCACCACCGGAATATCGTAGAGCGCACGGAACAGCTGCGATGCGTTCGCGATGAGCTCAACAAACGCATTGTGGAAGCGAAGGGCAATCTCATCTGCGCAAACGCCTGCCTGCAGGTCATCAAGCAGCGCTGCAAATGTAGGCGCGGCATCGAAGATCAACACCGAAGTATCTTGCGCCGTGGAGCCTTCTGTTGCCACGTTCTTCTGGATGGCAATGCTATAGCGTTCATCGCAAGCGAAGGCGGACCCAAACGCACGATCCCCCTCTTCGTTTTCGGAAGCAACCCTATCAGAAGGGTCGGTAGAGCAAAGTGAAGGCTGCACAGCTTCTGAACGAAGCTCTACCGCTCCTTCCCCACTACAACCAGGCGAAACAGCAGCGCGTGCGGCAGCGGCTTCCAAAAGAACCGCACCTTCGCTTTCGTACGCAGGTTGCGGGCAAATGCCCAAAAGCGCACTAGCGGCATCGAACAAGCGTCCGACCGAGGATGTATGCGGCGTGTTGATGCCCCCTTCGATCATCTGGTCAAACAGCTTCGCCGCATCGCCCAGAGACGCCAGCGCCGCCCGTGCCGCCGGGTGCTCCAGCAAATCGTATTCCCACAGCACACCATACACCATGCGCAGCGGGTTTTTCACCGCCGCAGCGCCGCCCGGCATGGGAACGTACGCGAAGTTCGCGAAGCGCTCGAACGCCACGGTATTGCACAGCAACGCCTCGCCGCCCCAAATGGCGCCATCCGCGCCGTAGCCCGTGCCATCGAACGCGAAACCAAGCGCGGCTTCGGCAATGCCGTTTTCCGCCAGCGCCGACACAATGTGCGCATGATGATGTTGCGTTTCCACGCGCGGCAACTGCTGCTCACGTGCCCATTTCGTGGTCAGGTACTCGGGGTGCTTGTCGCAAGCAAGCAGCGACGGCATTATGCCGAAAAGGCTCTCATAGCGCTCAAGCGTTTCAAACCACGCGTCGTTGACCAGGGCATTTTCCATATCGCCCACATGCTGCGTCACAAACGCATCGCCTTCGCGCAGGAAGCACGCGGTGGTTTTCTGCTCGGGGCCCGTTGCGCAAATGCACGTATTTTCGGGCGCGGCAAACGCATCCGCCAGATGAAGCGGCGTGGGCGCATAACCGCGCGCGCGGCGCACAAACTGCAGCGCGGAGCCCACTTGTCCGAAGTCCAGAATGCGCACCACAGAGTCGTCATAGCGCGCACGAATCTCACGATTGTTGCCCAAAACGGCATCCGCAATGCCCCCAAGCGTACGCAGCGCTTCGGCATCATCCGTCACGATAGGCTCATCGTGCACATTCCCCGAGGTCATAACAAGCATGCAACCACCCACGGCAGCAAAATCATGCATGAGCAGCATTTGCAGCGGCGTGTAAGGAAGCATCACGCCCAGCTCGTACAAATGGTCTGCCAGCCCCGGTGTAAGCTGAACCGAAGGCTTCAAGCGCAGCAGCACAATAGGACGCACCGAACCGCTTAAAAGCTGCCGCTCGTCTTCGCTCACCTGGCAAAATGTGCGCACCGTTTCAACGTTTTCCATCATCACGGCGAAAGGCTTGCCCTCGCGACGTTTGCGCTGACGCAGCGCTGCCACCGCTTGTTCATTCTCAGCATCGCACACCAAATGGAAGCCGCCCAGGCCCTTCACGGCAAGAATGCCGCCCTGGCGCAGCAGCTGCACGGCCTGCGCAAGAATCGCATCGCTTTCCTGGCGCGTGTTGCCCCACATGATTGCGAAGTCGGAATCGCACCGTTCGCCCTGATTGTCCTTGCCGAAGTCTTCCGCAACACGCTCTTCGCCGTGCTCGCTCAGCAGCGCATCGCCCGGCTGCGCATCAGCTTCGCCTGCCTTCACAGCAAACGAGATCTTAGGCCCGCACTCCCAACATGCATCAGGTTGCGCATGAAAACGCC
>CAKUDT010000325.1 GCA_934645125.1 uncultured Eggerthellaceae bacterium | reverse complement strand
GCTGCATCATAAAACGATAACGCATGCGGTCGCGCAGCGTGAAGCTTGTCTTGCCCATGATCGACATGTTGCCCGCCTCGATAGCGGCGTTATAATCGTTCACGCTGAACGTATTCACATACAAATCATGACCCAAATACGTAATGCCGCCCGAGCCGATGGCGGGATATTCCTCGTAATTCACCACGTATTCGTCAATCATCGCCTCGTTTTCAGCTGCACCGGCACTAGTACCTGCCGCAACACCCGAATCGCACGAAGCGCGATACCCGTTCTTGCGGTTGAACGTCCACGCAGAACCAAACTCGAACGGTGCGTTTTCGCCTTCCGTGAGAAGCGAGCAGATAATCTCATAGAACTGCTTTTCGCGGTTGTAATCGACCTTGCCCACCGTAGCCGCAAGCGATTTCTCCACGGAAGGAGACGCCATAAGTGGATAGAACGTAGTCTGCGAGGCACCGCTTTCAACCACGCGCTCAATGTCGGAAATCAGAATATCCGCCGTCTGAGCAGGGAAATTGAAAATCATATCAGCGTTCATTGACACAAAATGCGGGCTGGCGTATTTAATGCGCTCGATAATTTCCGCGCCGCAGCCGTACTTGTCGTAGCGGTCCATCTGCTTCAAAAGACCGTCATCGAAACTCTGAACGCCCACGGAAAGACGCTGCACGCGCCCTTCCAGCTTCTCAACGTATTCGGGAATCAGGTGGTTCGGATTCGTCTCACTCGAAACTTCCTTGATGCCAGGGAAGGCGTCGCGCGCCAAATCAATGGTTTCGCACAGCTCATCAATCATAATAGTGGGCGTTCCGCCGCCAATATAAACGCTCTCGAAGTCATAGCCCAGATCTTTGAGCATGAGCATTTCTTTGCGCATATTCTTGAAATAGGGAACCGCGCGATCCTCTTTGAACGGGAAGCGGTTGAACGAACAGTACGGACACAGGCGCTCGCAGAACGGCACGTGCATATACAGCATGTATTTCTTACCGGGCGTAGGCGCGGGCATACGCGTTTGCGCCGTGGGCGAAAGCTTCAAATAGCCATCGGAGCAGCAGCGAACCACCGTGCTTAACATACGCTCAGATAACATTCCGTCTCTCCTTCTTGCTTTCCGTTCAAAAAAATCGCATTCCCACCAAAGCCAGCGAGAAACGCATCGGCCCAGGCAGTTGGTCCGTTGCGCGACCGAGCGTACTTCAAGTACGCGAAGCGGAGCGCGAAAGGGTCAAACGGCGGGTCTAGGCGCTTCGCAGCGTCGAGCAGTTACGGCGTTCGCCAGAACGACGTAACCTCGGAATGGCGGGCTTAGGCACTTCGCAACGTCGGGTTGTTACGGCGTTCGCCGAAACAACGCAGCCTAAACCCTACCAGGCGCTGCGGCCAATCAACGCGCGCTTGCCGATATCCTGACGATACTGCTTGCCCTCGAAGTTAATCAAATCAACCGCTTCGTACGCCTTATCGCGTGCTTCCTCGAACGTTTTGCCCAGCGCAACCACATTCAACACACGGCCACCTGCGGTAATAAGCTCGCCATCGGCATTCAAAGCCGTGCCCGCGTGGAACACGGTAACGTCTTCAATGTCTTCGGCTTCGTCAATACCCAGAATCACTTTGCCCTTTTCGTAGGCACCCGGGTAGCCTTCGCTTGCCAAAACAACGCACACGGCCCACTCATCGCGCCACGAAAGCTTCAAATCATCCGCGCTTCCTTCGGCAATTGCGCGAACTACCTGGGCAAAGTCGTTCTCCAAGCGCGGCAGGATAACTTGCGTTTCCGGGTCGCCAAAACGCGCGTTGAACTCCAGAACCTTGGGACCTTCTTCGGTGAGCATGAAGCCGCCATACAGCACGCCGCGGTAATCCACGGGGAAGGGGTCGCGCGCCGTTGCTTGCGCCGCCACCTGCATAATGCGTTGCATTTCGGGCAGCTCGCCCTCGTTCAGGATAGGCACCGGGGAATATACGCCCATGCCGCCTGTGTTCGGACCGCGGTCGCCATCGTAAGCGCGCTGATGGTCCTGCGCGGTAGTCATGCAGAACGCTTTACCATTCGAGACAAACGCCAAAAGCGAACACTCGGGACCCACCAGGCATTCTTCAATAACAACTTTTGCGCCAGCCGCGCCAAATGCGCCGCTGAAGCAATCATGCACGGCCTCAAGAGCATCTTCAAGCTCTTCGGCGACAATAACGCCTTTACCTGCGGCAAGGCCATCGGC
>CAKUDT010000324.1 GCA_934645125.1 uncultured Eggerthellaceae bacterium | reverse complement strand
AAGACACGCCGTCAGGCACTACGATGGACACACATTGATCACCAGCCGCAATGTCAACTTGCGCCGAATAACCCTGACGCGAAAGACCGTTGCAACAGGAAACCGAAATACCGTGGCAACGCGCCATGACTTCATAGTTTGCTGTGGTAATATGCTCAACTTCGCGGCTGGAAAGCAAGCCTTTAAGCGATGCAGCCGCCAACGCCGTTGCATCGCAATTCGCAAGCTTGCCAGCGGTAGTCACGGTAAGAGAGCGCGGAATGGCGGCATCAAGGTGTCCCAAAATTGCACCAGCCGTTTCGCACGCCACAATGTAGGGACCAACGCTATCGACCACTTCCGCAGGCACCTGCGAAAGGTTTACCGCCGTGGGAACAAGCGAGCCCGAAAGACCAGCATAAATGTGCTCGGCAATCTGAGACGAGCAGCTGTTGTGAGCATCATGCGTCTCGGGGCCCAAGTGCGGCGTGAGCACAACCTGGGGGAACTCCAAAAGCGGCGAATCCGTGCACGGCTCTTCATCGTAAACGTCAATGCCAACCGATGCGATTTTGCCCGCAGCCACGAAATCGGCAAGCGCCTTCATATCGCACGTACCCGCATAGGAAACGTTCAAAAGAATGACGCCCGTCTTCATTGCGGCAAACTCTTCCGCCCCAATCATGCCGGTTGTCTCAACGGTCTTCGGCAAATGCAGAGAAATGACATCCGCCTTTGGCAACGCTTCGGCAAGCGTGGCGCACAGCTTTGCACCCAATTGCGCCGCGCGATCGGAACTGCAATACGGATCATACGCTAAAACGTTCATTCCGAACGCGCGCGCATACTGCGCAACCAGCCCGCCAAAGCGCCCCAACCCCACAATGAGCAGGGTCTTCCCATATAGCTCAATGCCGGTATATTGCTCGCGGTTCCACTGACCGCGACTCATGCTCGCGCTTGCCTGAGCAGCATTGCGCGCGCACATAAGCATAAGGCACATGGTCATTTCCGCCACCGAAGTAATATTGGAGTCAGGAACGTTGCATACGATAATGCCTCGCTCGGATGCCGCGGCAATATCGATGTTTTCCGTGCTCAAGCCCGCGCGACCGATGATTTTCAGGTTCTTGCCCGCATCGATAACATCGCGCGTGACCTTCGTGCGGGAACGAACGATAAGCGCATCATAGCGAGGAACGATCTTGATGAGCTCTTCGGTAGAAAGTCCCAGATGAACATCGACTTCTAAAGCTTTTTCGCGCAGATAATCCAATCCGCATTGAGCGATGACATCGGTAACCAGTACTTTAAGCGACATAGTGGCGCAATTCCTTTCCATCAAAGAGCGCAAATGTCTTGCACGCGTCTCTTCTTGCCTGTTTCTTCAGGTTGCGGGACATTTTTCTGCGCTGTCAACGCATAGCGACACCCGCCATCTGCCATTATTTATTGCTGTGCTCGTTTTCAAACTTTTCCATGAACGCAACAAGCTTTTGCACACCCTCAAGCGGCATAGCGTTATAGATGGAAGCGCGCATACCGCCCACACTGCGATGGCCCTTCAACTCCACCAGGCCTTCTTTCGCCGCAGCGGCAATGAATTCCTTGTCCAGCACGTCATCGCCCGTAATAAACGGCACGTTCATCATCGAGCGGTTTTCTTTTGCAGCAGTGCCCGAAAACAGCTTGCTGTTGTCCAGGAAGTTGTACAGGAGCACGGCCTTCTCGTGATTGCGCATCTGCATGGCCTCAAGGCCGCCAATGGACTTGATCCACTTGAACACCTTGCCGCAAATGTAAATGGCATAACACGGCGGCGTGTTGTACAGCGACTTCGCATCGGCCTGCGTCTTCCACTTCAGCATGGTGGGCGTTGCAGGCATCACGTCATCGCGAATAAGGTCCTTACGCACAATGGCAATCACAACACCTGCGGGGCCAACGTTTTTCTGGGCACCCGCGTAGACCACGCCGAACTTTTCGATGTCAATAGGCTCCGACAAGAAGCACGAAGACATATCGGCCACAACGGGTGCATCCGTTTCGGGAAGCTTGCGGTACGTGGTGCCCGTGATGGTCTCGTTGTAGCAAACGTACAGATAATCGGCGTCTTTCGACGGCGTGAACGTGTCAAAAGCGGGAATGCAGGAATAATTCGCGTCCTTAGAATCGGCCAGCAGCGTGATATCGCCGTAACGGCATGCTTCCTGGTAGGCCTTCTTCGACCAGTTGCCCGATACGAGATAGTCTGCCTTGCCC
>CAKUDT010000323.1 GCA_934645125.1 uncultured Eggerthellaceae bacterium | reverse complement strand
GCCCAGAACCGCGCGCAAGAAGGCGGCGAGTAGCTGTGGCTGAGCTGCGCTTTTCCGATGCCGACCTGGCTGCATTGATTCCGCTGCCGAAGGTGGACGCCAATAAATACACACGCGGAACTTTGAACGTGGTGGGCGGCAGCGCGCAGTATCCGGGAGCGGCTGTGCTTGCGTCGCGCGCGGGCCAGCGCGCCGGAGCCGGCTACACGCAAGTGTGGTGTGCGCCGGAATCGGTTGCTACAGTGCGCGCGGGCGGGCCGTCGCTTGTTGTGCGTGCCTGGGATGAGCAGGCGCTTGACCAGGTGTTACAGAAGGCAGAAGACTCTGCGAAACATCCGGCAGCGGCGCTGATTGGATGCGGCTTTAGCGGGGAAGACTCGCAAGAGATACAGCTTCTACGTACTGTTTTGGCGAGAGAGATTCCCGTAGTTGTGGATGCCGGCGCTCTTTCGGGTTTGGCGCGCCTGATGGCAAGTGAAGGCTTCGATTTTCTGCGTGCGCGCGGTTCAGGGCATCGTCAGCAGAACCCGCATCCAGCACGGCACCCGACAGCTCGCCAGCTGCAGCAGCGCCCGCGGCAAGCATTCCGCCAGCAGAGGCGGCGCCTTCTGCCCTGCCTTCCCGAAGCGCACCTTCCCCGGACGCGTCCGCCCCAGACGTATCTTCCCGAGGCGCATCTTTCCCGGACGCTTCGTCTTCTCCTGCCACGTCATCGATGTCGTCAAGCATGTTGCGCAGCTCCTTGAACTGGCGCGATAGCTCAATCATGGGATCTTCGGGCGCAGGCGGCGCCACAGAATCATCCGTGATGGCCATAGCGCATGCAACCGCCTCGGCGTGCGTGTAGGAAAGCGAGATGGGGATCTCCGTGATTTTTTGTTGCTGCGCGATTTCTTTCACGGCGCCATGCAACGCCACGAAGGGGCGCCCCTTTACGTTGCGACGAACCTCAACGTTACGCGGATCGCACGTGCCCCATCCGAAGCCGGTGCCCAACGCTTTCAACACTGCCTCTTTTGCGGCGAAACGCGTGGCATAGTGGATTTCCGGACTGGCCATGTTATCGCAATATGCCTGTTCATCGGCGGTAAAGACGCGCGATTTGAAACGAGGTGTACGTTTCAGCACAGCCGCCATGCGTGCGATTTCCACAATATCAACGCCCAGACCCACCTGATTTTCAAGCCCCTGCGCCACGGGAGCGGCCGCGGCAACCGTCGCCGTTTTCTTATTTTTTTTCGGACACATACTGCTCCCTGCTTATCTTGATTCATTCCCCTACCAGGGATTTTTCGCCGCTCGGGTATTGTTCGTTTTGCGCTACCCGCCCATCGCCAACAGCGCACTGGCAAGCAGCCTAACGCTCAAATATCACCTGTTCAGCAGCTTGGATATTCGCTTGTGTTGTTCGTTTTTCTTTTCGTCTCATTTTACGGCAAAATGCGCTGCTTCCACCAGCGCAGACGAAGTCTCTGCCGCGATTCCATTTCAAAGCAGCCCCGTGGTTCATGTTGTTGGATTTTGGGGTCGAAATTCGAAGTTGTGATAGGTTGGAAGTAGGTCGAAATCTGAAATCAGACGAACATCATGATATATCTCAACAAAACATAATGTTGAACTGGCAGTTTGCCGAAACACTTTTTCCTGCAATTGACCCCGAGCCGAATAAGGCGCCAAATTGCGGTGCGCACCTACTTCCAACCTGCTACAACTTCGAATTTGAAGGCTGTTTTTCAACAACATGACCTCAAAATCCCTTTTTCGCGCATTTCGCACACCCCACACGCCAAATCTCGCGAAGCCAAGCGCGCATGCGCGCATGCGCGCATGCTAAACACAACGCATGAGCAGCCAGGAAAGCGCACGAGCATCAGGGAGCGCAGCAAGCAGAATAATCCCGCAGAATTTCGAGCGTAACAGCACCCTTGCGAAAGACCATAATCATGAACCACCCTTCAAAAGGGTGGTTTGCACAGGGCCTATAAGGCCAAGGGCCACGGGCAGCGTCTCAAGGCGCCGCCCTTCGCTTTGCTCAGGGCGCATCGCCCTTGACTCGTCGCGTGCCGCTGGAAGCGGCTCGCGCATTACCGGCCGCCCCTGAAGGGGCGACCCCTACCTTACTTCTCGGACGGGCCCCGTGCTCCTTGACGCCCAGCTTGCGCAGCGCGATGTCGTGGGCTTCCTGCTCCTGGATGTACTTCCTTATGGTGGCCTCGTTCAGCCCGACGGTTGAAACGTAGTAG
>CAKUDT010000322.1 GCA_934645125.1 uncultured Eggerthellaceae bacterium | reverse complement strand
ACATTCCCACCTATGGCACGCAGGCGGTTGCTCAGTACGTGTTTGCGCTGCTGCTGGAACTGTGCCATCACGTAGGGCATCACAACAACGCCGTGCAGCAGGGCCGCTGGACGAAGGGCCGCGACTTCTGCTTCTGGGATTATCCGCTCATTGAGCTGGCAGGCAAGACCATGGGCATCATCGGCTACGGCCGCATCGGCCGCGCCGCGGCAGCCATCGCCCGCGCCTTTGGCATGAAGGTGATCGCCTATGATGCGTTCGGCTCCGGCGATGAGCTGGTTTCTCTGGAGGATCTGCTTGCGCAAAGCGACGTCATCTCCCTGCACTGCCCGCTCACCAAGGAAAACACCGGCCTGATCAACAAGGACACCATCGCTCAGATGAAGGACGGCGTGATGATCATCAACACCGCCCGCGGTCCCCTGATCAACGAAGCTGACCTGCGTGAGGCGCTGCTTGCCGGCAAGGTGCAGGGCGCAGCACTGGACGTGGTATCTGTCGAACCCATCCGCGAGGAGAATGTGCTGCTTGGCGTCGAAAACTGCCTCATCACGCCCCACATCGCCTGGGCGCCCAAGGAGAGTCGTCAGCGCCTGATGGACGTGGCCGTCAAGAATGTGGAATCTTTCCTTGCCGGAACGCCGGTCAACAACGTGGCGAAGTAAGGATCGTGCCTGGTTTCATTCCTGCCGATCTCGCATCTCCCGGAAAGTCCAAACGCAATTGAATAAATGATTTGGCATGCATGAGGTCGCCGGGGCAAACCCTGTCACCTGTTCCATAGCGAAAGCCTTGATCTATAACGGATTGAGGCTTTTGCTTGTCACCTTTGGATTTCAGCGTTGTTCTCTTTCTATGCAATCATCAAAAATAAACCCAAGCCTTGATAGGAGTGATATAATATAAATTTTATGGCATGTGAGTTTCTGGTTGCTTTATGAGATAACTACAATCATGCAAAATTTGAGATAATTGTAGCAAGCAGGGCAAACGTTATACTTTTTGCACTTTGCTTGTTGGTGGCACCTGCCCCCAATCCCCTTTAAGCAGAGCAAAGCTCTGCGGTTATGAAGAATGCCTGCGCATTCTCAGCTGGGGCTCACGCCCCCAAAAACGCAAAAAACCCTATGCCTCATCGCGCTTCTCTGGCGCTTGATAGGCATAGGGTTTTCGTCTATCGCTCCACAGATTCGGAGCTGCGGTGCTGATCGGGTTCGGAAGGTACAGCATCGCGATGGCTTCGATCATCTCAAGAAACAACAGATATTGTGTGGTCTGCTCCTATGTAGACGAGCAGGGCAACCGCAGGCAAAAATGGGAATCCTTCAAGACCTTACCCGAGGCGAAGACTCGCAAGACAGAGATTGAGTATAATCAGCAGTTGGGCACCTTCTCCATTCCAAGCTGCACAACGGTCTCCGAGCTTCTGAAGGAATATGTTTCCCTGTATGGCAAGACGAAGTGGTCGATCTCCGCGTATGCCAGCAACACTGCCTTGATCCGGCAGTATATCGAACCGCTTCTCGGAAGCGTGAAGCTCAAGGAGATCACGGCGAGAACGCTGGAGAAGTATTACCAGACGCTTTTGAAAACGCCGGCGGCGCACAAGGCAACGGACAGGAAAAACAAAAAATCATCGTCTTTGGTGACGCCGGCCACCATCCGCAAGGTTCATAATCTTCTTAGAAGTGCTTTCTCGCAGGCGGAAAAATGGGACTTGATTGAGAAGAATCCCGCACGCTACGCGACAATTCCCAAGCAGGACACAAAAGAACGTGACATGTGGGACGCGCAAACGCTCTTCAAGGCCATTGACTGCTGTGAGGATGATCGGCTGAAGCTCTGTATGAACGTCGCATTTGCGTGTTCCCTGCGCATTGGGGAACTGCTGGGACTGACGTGGGATTGCGTAGACATCTCCGAAGAGAGCATCATGGCGGGAAAAGCCTACATCTATGTCAACAAGGAATTGCAGCGCGTGAGCAAGAGCGTTATGAATACGCTGGAATCAAAGGACATCCTCATCACCTTTCCTGAGCAGGGTGTGAGGAACAAGACCGTGCTGGTTCTGAAGAAGCCCAAAACGCTGACCAGTGTTCGCAAGGTGTTTTTACCCAAGACTGTGGCAGAAATGCTGGTCGCCTGGAAGATGGAGCAGGATGCAATCATAGAGGCGCTGGGAAGCGAGTACACCAATTATCAGCTGGTGATCGCAACGCCTTACGGATTGCCTACGGAGGCTTCAAG
>CAKUDT010000321.1 GCA_934645125.1 uncultured Eggerthellaceae bacterium | reverse complement strand
TGCATGTATTACACGGGAATCGACCCGCTGACCATGGAGCCGGTGTACGTGCCCACGTCGTCGCACGAGAAGGCGCTGCAGCGCGCGCTCATTCAGTACCGCAACCCGAAAAACTACGATTTAGTGGTGGAGGCGCTTACGAAGGCCGGTCGCCTGGATTTGATCGGGTTCGACAAGAAATGCCTGGTGAAGCCGCGGAATATGAGCGGAAAGACGGCTGATGAGGGTCGTCGTGGCAAGGCGAGCGGCAAAGCGGTGGGAAAGCTTGCCAACAAGGGCGGCCAGGGCCCTGGCGGGAAGGCTGGTGCTGGTGGCGGGCGCGGCGGCAAGGGAAACGGAGCGCGGCCCGACGTCCCGGGTGGCGGCGGGAAGACTGATGCTGGTGGCGGGCGCGCCAGCAAAGGAAACGGAGCGCGCGGCAAAGCTTCGGGAACATTCGTAAGAGACAAGGAGCACGGCAATGCATCAAGTGGCAAACGTAACGGCGACAGAAGCGGTCGAAAAGCTCAAGGCGGGAAACGAACTGTTCGTTAAAGGTGAGTCTGACCAGGGCGATGTTTCCCATGCAGCTCGATTATACTCATCCACGCACGGCCAGGCGCCGTATGCCATTGTGGTGACTTGTTCCGATTCGCGCATCGTGCCCGATGCCGTTTTCTCGGCGGGCATTGGCGATCTGTTCGTCATCCGCGTTGCGGGAAACGTGATTGACGCTCACCAGCTGGGAAGCATCGAATACGCGTGCAAGCACCTGGGCACGCAGCTTGTTGTGGTCATGGGGCATGATCATTGCGGTGCGGTTGAGGCGGCGCTGCACGATGGCCCCAACGATGACCCGGAAGGTTTCATTGAGTACATTTTGGACGAAGTTAAACGCGCAATTGGCGAAGAGACCGACCCGCTTCGTGCTTCGGAGCTGAACGTGCTCTATGCGGTTTCACGCATCAAAGACGTGCTTGGTGTTACCGTGATAGGTGCCATGTATTGCCTGGCCACAGGAGAAGTTACCTTCCTGTAAGGTTTGCGCTTGCAGTGTGAGCGTTGATGCGCCGACGTTGCAGCGGCGCCGTGCGGAGGCACGGAAAGCGTCGGTGGCACCGATATACGAAGGCGTACTGTGTTGAAAACACAACAAAGGGGCAGGTCATCCAAGCGGAATGGCCTGCCCCTTCTGCATTTCGTTCTGACGCGATAACGCGATTCGCAGTTACGCCAACAGCTCGCGTGCGGCTTCTTCGAGCGTACTCAGTAGCTTGGCCGCCTGATCAGCGCTTTCTCCCTTGACGAACACGTACGCTTTGACTTTCGGCTCGGTGCCGCTGGGGCGCACGATGATCTTGTGGCCGCCTTCAAGCTGGAACTCAAGCACGTTTGCGCTGGGCAGCTTCTGCGGCGCGCTTGTGCCGGTGCCACCGTGGACGGGCATGTCAACGGCTGTTGCAAAGTCCACCATATTCAGCACATGCAGGCCGCCCACTTCCGCAGGAGGTAGAATCCGCAAGCCGTCCATCAGGTGTTTCATGGTTTCCGCACCCGCAGCGCCGGGGAACGTCACACTGATGGTGCTGTTTTCCCACCAGCCGTAGCGCTCGTACAGCGCATGCATGGCCTGCACCAGGTCGCGGCCTTGCGCCTTGTGCCACGCCGCCATTTGCACCACTAACATGCTGGTCACAATGGCGTCCTTGTCGCGCACATGCGTGCCGGCCAGATAGCCGTAGCTTTCCTCGAAGCCCAGCAGGAAACGGTCTTCTTCGCCGGCGGCTTCCAACAGCCCGATTTGCTCGCCAATGTACTTGAAGCCCGTCAGTACGCGGCGCATCTCAAAGCCGCGCTCCTGCGCCATCAAGTCGCACATGACGCTTGACACGATGGTGCTCACGCATACTTTTTCGCGCAGGTCGCACCCGCGCTCCTGCGCTTTCGTGCATTCGTAGTCCACCAGCAGCGCACCCAGCTCGTTGCCCGTGAGCAGCACGTATTCGCCGTTATGCAGTACTGCAATGCCCGTGCGATCGGCGTCGGGGTCGGTTGCCAGCAGCAAATCGGGGCGCACTTGCTGGCACAGCGCCAACCCGCGTTCCAGCGCCTCACGAATTTCCGGATTCGGGAAGGGGCAGGTGGGAAAGTCGCCATCGGGCTGCGCTTGCTCGGGCACAACGGTCACGTTTTTCATGCCAATGAGCTCGAAGATGCGGCTTACGCACTCCAGGCCCGTGCCGTTGAGCGGCGTGTACACCACAGAAAGG
>CAKUDT010000320.1 GCA_934645125.1 uncultured Eggerthellaceae bacterium | reverse complement strand
CCTTCATGTATTCGTCGGCCTTGTCATAGGGGATTACCTCGGCCAGCTTGAAGAAGGCGGCCTGCATGATGGTGTTGATGCGGTTGCCCATGCCAACCTTCAGCGCCAGGTCGATGGCGTCGATGTTGTAGAAACGGGCATGCTTCTTGGCCAGCAGCTGCTTCATCTTGGCGGGCAGCTTGGTTTCCATTTCCTCGGCGGTCCACTGGCTGTTCAGCAGGAACACGCCGCCGTCCTTCAGGCTGGACACCATGTCGTACTTGGTGACGTAGCTGGGGTTGTGGCAGGCCACAAAGTCGGCCGCGTCGATCAGGTAGGTGGACTGGATGGGGGTCTTGCCGAAGCGCAGGTGGCTTACGGTGATGCCGCCGGACTTCTTGGAGTCGTAGCTGAAGTAGCCCTGAGCGTACATATCGGTATGGTCACCGATAATCTTGATGGAGTTCTTGTTGGCGCCAACGGTACCGTCGGAGCCCAGACCATAGAACTTGCAGCACACGGTGCCTTCGGGAGCGGCGATGACCTGCTCGCCCAGCTTCAGGTTGGTGTGGGTCACGTCGTCGTCGATGCCCACGGTGAAGTGGTTCTTCATCTCGCCGTCCAGGTTATCATACACAGCCTTGACCATGGTGGGGTTGAATTCCTTGCTGCCCAGACCATAGCGGCCGCCCACGACCTGAATGTCGTTCCGGCCGGCTTCACGCAGCGCGGAGCAGATATCCTCGTACAGAGGCTCGCCCAGGGAGCCGGGCTCCTTGGTGCGGTCCAGCACGGCGATCTTCTTGCAGCTGGCGGGGATGGCGCTCAGGAAATGCTCCACGGAGAAGGGGCGGTACAGGCGAACCTTGATCAGGCCCAGCTTTTCGCCCTTCTTGTTCAGGTAGTTGATGGTCTCTTCGATGGTCTCGCAGCCGGAGCCCATGGCGATAATGACCTTTTCCGCGTCGGGAGCGCCCACGTACTGGAACAGCTTGTACTCGCGGCCAACCAGCTTGGAGACCTTCTTCATGATCTCTTCCACAATGGCGGGAGTGGCGTTATAGAACTTGTTGGCGGCTTCGCGGTTCTGGAAATAGATGTCGGGGTTCTGGGCGGTGCCGGCCTGATGCGGATGCTCGGGGTTGAGGCCGCGCTCGCGGAACGCCTTCACCTTGTCCCAGGGAACCAGGGGCTCGATGTCCTTGTAGTCGATGGCGTCGATCTTCTGCACCTCATGGCTGGTGCGGAAACCATCAAAGAAGTGCAGGAAGGGCACGCTGGATTCCAGGGTGCTCAGGTGAGCAACCAGGGCCAGGTCCATCGCTTCCTGAACGCTGTTGGAGGAAAGCATGGCAAAACCGGTCTGGCGGCAGGCCATCACGTCGGAATGATCGCCGAAGATGGACAGCGCGTGGGCAGCCAGAGCGCGGGCGCTGACGTGGAACACGCAGGGCAGCAGCTCGCCGCTGATTTTGTACATGTTGGGAATCATAAGCAGCAGGCCCTGAGAAGCGGTAAAGGTGGTGGTGAGCGCGCCAGCCGCCAGGCTGCCGTGCACGGCGCCAGCCGCGCCCGCTTCGGACTGCATCTCGCTTACATGAACGGTCTGGCCGAACAGGTTTTTCGTGCCATGGGCCGCCCAGTCGTCAACCACTTCCGCCATGGGAGAGGAAGGGGTGATGGGGTAAATGGCCGCCACGTCGCTGAATGCATACGCTACGTGGCCTACGGCGGTATTGCCGTCAACGGTCATTTTGGTTGCCATTGTGTGTCCCTCCTGAATCGTATTATTGAAAGCCGCCGGCTTGTTTTCGAGGACAAACGAGCGGAAGTTTCCAATATGCCTATTATAAAATGTTGCATGGGCCTTGTCAACCGAAAAACGCGCGTCTTGTCAAGCTTTGACTGGATATGTTATAATTTCTACATCATATGTCGGTTTTTGACCGGCGGTATGGAGGGTATGTTTCATGCGGCTTTCCCGGCAAAACCATTGGCCTGTTTTCGGTTGGTTTGTATTGGCTTTTACTTTTTCCACCCTGGTGTTGATGGAGCTTTCCTACGAACGCGGCCTTTGGATGCTTACCTCCTATGGGGTGCCCCTGACGTTTGCTTTTTTCGGCGCTTCGCTGGCGCGCGGCCATTGGAAAGGCGGCATGTGGCTGGGCCCTGTGTTTCTGGCCTGGTTTGTGTTAAGCCGGGTGCTGTTGGGCGAGCATTATCTGGAGGAATCTCAAACCAATTTTTTTCTGCTGTGCACAGCCTATCTGA
>CAKUDT010000319.1 GCA_934645125.1 uncultured Eggerthellaceae bacterium | reverse complement strand
AACCTGGTGGGTAAGCGCGTTTTGGACATTGGCTGCCGTCGTGGCAAAGGCGTGTTCAAGCTTTCGTCGCGTGTGGGCGAATCGGGTTCCGTGATTGGTGTTGAGTGGGCGCAGGAACATTTAGAAGAGGCGCGTCAGCGATCCGAGCGCGCGTGGCACGATACGGGCTTGCCCGAGAGCAACATGACGTTCTTGCACGGCTATCCGGAAGACTTGCTGGGTGCCGGCGTAGAGGAAAACAGCTGTGACATGGTGTTCGTCAACAGCGTGGTGAACTTGGCACTTGATCCCAAACGTGCTTTTCAGCAGATGTTCCAGGTTATGAAGCCCGGCGGCCTGCTGATTTGCGAGACCGTGGTTGCCGATGCGCCGCGCGATGAAGATGTTGTTTTGCATGCGCGTGAGCTGGGCAACAGCATTCAGGCGGCACCGTATAAGAGCCAGTTCGAGGCCATGCTTGCCAAGATTGGCTATGCGCGTCCCGAGTACAACGATGCACATGACGTGCTGCCTCAGCAAGGGTATAAGTCCAATTACGCCGTGGAAACAGCCGAAAGTGCCGAAGACGTGCGTTTCATTGCAACCGTTGTCCACCTGCGCAAACCCCGCGCCTAACAGCAGCGTTGCTTGTTGCTTTAGGTGTCGCGCTTTTGCAGCTTCGTAGCGTTACGCAGCTACCGTGGTGCTTGCGGTTTCGTGCTCTTCCTGCTCGGCGTGCTCCTTGCGGTTTTCGTTGTAGGGGAGCAGTAGCGCCAAACCAACCAGCGCGCAAATAGCCACGAAGATCGCCATGCCCTTGAAGCCGCTGTTCAGCGTTTGCTGATACGTTGCCTGAATTGCGCTGGCACAATCGTCCACTTCGGCCAAGTAGTTCGCTTCCGCTTCATCGAACATTGCGGGGATAGCGTCGCGCGCGGCTTTCATCTGGGCAATCGTTTCGCTCAAATCGTCGTAAGCGGACTGCAGATTGGCTTGCGCGCCCATCAGTTCGCTGCGACCAGATTCCATCTCGCTTTGTGCGGACAGCATCTCATTGCGACCTTCGGTCATGCCGGAACGTCCTGCGCTCACGCCGGCGCGCGCTTGGCTCAAGCCGGCAATGCCCTGGTCAAGCTCGGCCTTCTGGGCCTCCATAGCGGGAATGTTCTCTTCCACGGAAGCAATCTTGCCGTTCAGCTCTTCCCATTCGGGCGTGCCTTCGGTCAGCGTTGCCAGTTGCACTTTCATACCTGGCAACGCGGCCTTCATCTGTTCAATGCCGTTTTCAATCTTGTCGGAACCCGTCTGCATCTGGGCAATTTGCGCATCGAAGTTGTCGATTTTCGCGCTTGCTTCGCTAATCTGGGAGTCCATATTGGCAATGCTGCCTTCCAAACCCGCCAGGCCGGTGTTCATCTCTTCAATGCCCGAAGCCATTTCGTTCAGGCCGTCCTGCATTTCCGCAGCGCCGCCTTCCATAGCGGTAATGCCGCTGTTCATGCCGTCCGATGCCTTCTGAATAAGCTGCGGCTTGAGCTGGTCGAACATGTCGGTTGTCATTTCCTTGCACACGCCCACAATGGTGGTTACGTCGGAGTTTTGCATTTCGTCGATGATAGCGGGGCTAATGGTCACGCTCACGTCGCCGTTTTCGCTGGTGTCGCTCATGTTCACGGCAATGTTGGTGTAGCTCATCAGCTTGGGAATATCCTTGTCCGCAAGCATGGCGGCGGTGTCTTCGTCCGCGCGCATCTCGTCCATCTTCTTGTCAATGACCTGCGCGTACGGCAAGGGGTTCACGGTCACTTCTTCGGGCAGCTCGTTCATGAGGTTCGTTTGCATGCTAGCGCTTGCGTGCACGATGAACGCGACCATAATGGCGGGCGCCACGGCGGTGCCGATGGAGCGCACCAGCGAAAGCGTTGCCAGTGCGGAGTTCGATTCGGAGTCGTGCGTGTTCTGCAGCATCATGTAGTTCAGCGGCGTGCCCATGGTAAAGCCCAGGCCCAGGCCGGTCAGAATCAACATGAGGCACACGTTAAACAGGGTGGGGTTATCGCAGGCCACAAACGCCATGAACAGCGAACCAACGGCCGAACCGATAAAACCAAGGGCCATGACCGGCTTCACGCCGTGCTTGTCAATAAGCTTGCCAGACATCATGGCGCCCACGCCGCTGCCAACGCCTAGCAATGCAATAAAGTAGCCGCCGGAACCCGATTTCATGAACAGGGCGTTCTCGCAGAACTGCGGGAAAAAGATGGTGCCCATCATG
>CAKUDT010000318.1 GCA_934645125.1 uncultured Eggerthellaceae bacterium | reverse complement strand
TGCAAACTTGTCAGGCGACAATGCGATTACTGCAACTTCCCAGTATAAAGCATCGCCGCCTTCCTGCAGAAAAACTACAACACGGGAAGATAAGCGCGCAAAAGTTGCCCCGTAGCGCAATAGAACGGATGACGCGCCTGTTCACACAGCTTTTCCGCAAACTTCGGAAGCCACGTTGAAACGTGCTCGGTCAAGAATTGCTCATAAGCAGCCGCAGCTGATCCGCCGGGCAAATCCGCCGCTGCCGGCGCACTTTCTGCAGGTTCCACCAGCCCTGCCTCAAGCGATGCCAGATACTGCAGCAGTTCCAACTCAGTGGGCGCAAAATCCAGCGGCTCGTTTGTCCCCTGCGGACGCCCCAAGCCGCACGCATGACAAAAACGCTCGACTTCCATAGAGTGCGGGTTCACGAAGAGCAACGCATCCACGCCATCGTCGGCCGCGCGCCATACGCCCTCGAACGGGCTTACTGCAGGCTCGGGCGAACCCACGAACAGACGTGTTGCATCGGCGCGCAAGGCATGAAGGAGCGCGTCTACCTGCGTGTTTTCCTGCGCGTTTTCCTGTGTTTCGGCGCTTCCCTCACTTGCGCAAACGGAAGCATCCGCAGAGCAACCAGCAAGCTCAGCCGCGAAATCGGCAGGCAGAGCAACACCAAGCGCGTCTGCAATTTCCTGTGCCGCAGCAGCCCATTCGCCACTCGCAACGGCACCCGCCACATCGGACGTGGGATAGCGCAACGAAAACGCCAACAGCTCACAAGCCGAAGCCTTCAAAGACCAGATATCCATATTGTTTCCTTCCGTAGCCTGCAGCGCAACCGACTGCACCAAACCGGCATTTTCCACTAATTCAAGCTTAACCTCGCGCACGACCAGGCTCTTTCCCTTTTGCTCAACAACGTTGTACGAGCGCGCGAAAACCGCCGGCACCTGCGCCACATGCTGCACATGGCGCGGCGCAAACGACAAGCTTCCCTCGTCGAAATCCTGCTCGTACGGATACCCTTGCTGGTCAAGACACCGCTTGACCAAGGCAACATCCGCATCGAACACCTTTATCGTTTTATAGAAGAAGTCTTGCGCATCAAGCTCCCACGTGCGCGCGTCCAATTTTGCTAGTCGATTTTGTTGCAAAATCTGATCGCGATGCTTGTTTTCCAGCGAACAGTAATGCACACCCAACGAAAGTCCCTGGTCAAGCGCAAATTCAAGCAAACGAAGGCACAGCGCTTCGCTTCCCGCAACGGGAAGTCCCGCTGCATATTCGTAATCGTACGCCACGGGAAACGGCGGATTTGCCACCGTGAATCCTCGCCGCGCGAACTCCGCCCAATCATTCATGGGATAGCCGAATTCCAGCAAGTTGATGCCGAACGCGCCCGCCGCATCAAGCCCTAAAAGCAGCTTGCGCATGGCTTGCTCGGTGCCGGGAATCGCCGGCATTTCCACCATGACATCACGAATGAAGCACTTAGCCTGCGTAACGCGAGCCAAAGCCTCGTCGATAGCCGCATTTTGCTGCTCCGGGGAATCCAACACATCCAACTTCACGCTCAAACGCAGCTCCCGCAATCCCGCAGCGCGCAACTGCGCAAGCAAGTCGCTGGTCAGCAAGTCGCCATCGGTATACAGACGCAAATGCGCCTGGGGAAATGCCTGATGGGCGCGCTGGAAGAACGCTACCGCTTCGTGCGGATGCAGCAGCGGCTCACCGCCGGTAAGCGCCACGTGGGTAACATCGCCTTTTGACAAAAACGCATCAAGTTCGTCTTGCCAGCCCGCTTTCAACGCACGCGAAGTGTCGTAATCCGCTTGGTTTGCGTTGAAGCAGAAGTAGCAATGGCGGTTGCACGCCGTGGACAGCGTGAACGTTTTGCTGCCGCGCCCACCGGTGCAGGCAACGCAAGCATCGGAAAGCGCGCCCGTCACAATGCTCGCTCCGCCATTGCGGAAACACGCGCCTTTTTCTTGCAGGCGTGCGCGTAACGCCGCCGCTTCTTCTTGCGCGCGATCCTTTTCATCCAGGTCAATGCCGTGCGCACGCAGGGCGGCAGCGTACTCTGCCTGGATAGACTCATATTCGGAAAGCCGCGCCAACAAGTTCGGACGCTGCACTAGAAGCTCCGCAAGGCTCTGCGATGATGAAAGCACGGCGCGCGATGCCGCAGATACGTTAGCTGCGCTCAGGGCTTCCCTGCCCGCCGATAAACGCTCGTCACTCATGGGCGCCTCCTTCCCCATGGTTTTCTTTTGCGCATTTCCCC
>CAKUDT010000317.1 GCA_934645125.1 uncultured Eggerthellaceae bacterium | reverse complement strand
AGCGCCCGGAATTTTTGCAGCATGACCGCATAGGGCACCTGCCGCAGCAGATACCAGTTCGTTCCGGAGATGGCGGAAACGGCGACAAAATACTTTTCTCCATTGACCGTTTCGATGGTGCCGGGCGTTCCCAGCAGCTCCCTGCAATAATCCGGAACGAGCGTATCGAAGCCGGTCGTGCCGGCGTGCGTGCTGGCCAGCTGGTGAAACGTATGGTCAAACACGATCAGCTGCTCGTTGGGCGCGGCCTGACTTTTCAGACTTTCTCCCAGCCAGCTGGCGTGAATATTGACGATCATGGAGCTGTTGATTTCCCCGGCGCTGTATGTGTCATAGATCACATAGCTGAATACCGGCACTGCGCTGTAATAGTCCGTTGCAGGCAAAACGCGCGGGATCGGTGTCAGATAGGGCAGGTCCGGATCCTGCAGCGTCTTTTTGATGTCGTCGTCGATATCTGCGATGCCGCGGAAGCTAGAAAATACGCGGCCGGTCTGGTGGTTATAGGTGATGATGGACTGAATATTCAGATTGGCGGACGCGGAACGCTTGAGCCGCGCGATGGTCTGCTGTACCTCGATGCTGTCGATCTGCTCCGCGTGCATGAGATACTGCACATCGCTGCTGGAAAACTGCGAAACGCAGAGATTGCGGATGGACTCGTTCATTTCCGAGATGGAATAGCAGACGCTTTCCGTCACAGTGCGGGTCGAGTCGATCATCTGCTCCTTGGCAAAATTGGAAAACGCCCGGTAGAAAAAGAGGAACAGGATCGTGACGATCACGATCATCATGAAAACGATATAGAGCACAGCCGTCAGAAAGTTATTCTGCGGCCGGTATGGCTTTCTGTGCTGTGTGCCCATGCAAGATCCCCTCCGGACAATTTCTGCCGTCATTATACCGGATAAAGCAAAGGCCGGACAAGTGTGCCGGCTCATTTTTTTCATTTTTGAGAGGAATCCGCAAATCTGACAGTCCTCTGCCGCAGCATTTTTGAATTCTGGCAGTTTTCCCGGCGAACTCCCGGCATCTATAATAAAGCTACCGGTTCCGCCGGCCGATCGACAACCGGCGCAGGAACCGGAATCCCGAAAGAGAGGGCGAAAGCGCATTGGAACAGACGGAAAGACTTCAGACCGTTGACCGCAAACGAAAACGAGAGAAAATGAGCAGCTATTATGGAAAGAAGACACGAAGTCTGAGCGCGATGGCCGCGCCCGGCTCGGCATTGATCTTTCTGTTTTCCTACGTGCCGATGTTCGGCCTGATCCTGGCGTTCAAGAATTTCCGGTATGACAAGGGCATTTTCGGCAGCGACTGGTGCGGGCTGGACAACTTTGAGTTTTTCTTCACCTCGCAGGACGCATGGCGCGTGACAAGAAACACGCTGCTGCTGAACATTATATTTATTATAACGACCTTAGTCGTCTCGCTGGCCGTCGCGGTAGTCCTGTATCAGATCACGAACCGGATCTTCATCAAGCTTTACCAGACGATGATCTTTGTGCCCTACTTCCTGTCCATGGCGGTCGTGGCATTCGTCGTGTATGCGTTTTTGAACGTGGATATGGGCGTGGTCAACAATATCCTGAAAAAGCTCGGCATGGATCCCGTCATGTGGTACGCGCGGGCAGATCTCTGGCCGGGACTGCTGACCGGCATCAACCTGTGGAAGAATCTCGGGTATTACGTGCTGGTCTATTACGCCGCGCTGATGGGGCTGGACGCCTCCTGCTTTGAAGCGGCGGAGATGGACGGCGCCAGCAAGTGGCAGACCATGGTGAAGATCGCGATCCCGATGATCGCACCGGTCATTATCGTCATGCTGCTCCTGCAGATCGGCAAGATCTTCTATTCCGACTTCGGCCTGTTTTATCTGGTCACGCGAAACAGCGGCTCGCTCTATTCCACGGTCGACGTCATCGATACCTACATCTTCCGCGCGCTGCGTGTTTCCGGCGATATCGGCGTATCCGCCGCCGTCGGCATGTACCAGTCGGTCGTCGGCTTTGTGCTGGTGCTGATCTCCAATCTGCTGGTCAAGCGCTACGATCCGGACAGCGCACTGTTCTAAGGAGGCAAGGCTATGGCAACTCTGCAAAAAAAGAAAAAGCACAGCGAGATCAAATACCACGTCATTATGATGCTGGTGTGCATCCTGTGCATCCTGCCGCTGGTGCTGGTGCTTTCCATTTCCTTTACGGACATGGACTACATCTATAAAAACGGCTATTCCTTCTGGCCGTCGGAGTTTAACGCGGGCG
>CAKUDT010000316.1 GCA_934645125.1 uncultured Eggerthellaceae bacterium | reverse complement strand
TTTTGAAGCTTCTCTCACAAACGGCTTAGCGTCCTTGGAAGCAGCCAGTCGCAGCATCGTATGTGACGTTCGCGTTTAGGTAGCCCTTGTTTGCCATCCAGGTCAAAACAGCGTCAATCATGTGCTGTTCAGGCAGTTCAGCGGCAGGATAGCTGCTTACGGCATACGTTTGGGCAATGCTTTCAGGCAGCGACGCCTTCTGCGCCAGCAGCGCGCGATAAGAATCGGGGTTTGCGTTGATGTGCGCCACGGCAGCATCCCAAGCGCGCGCGAAGGCGTTTACGGTGTCGGTTGAAATCGCATTCTTGCACGAAATCATGACGGACTGGGAAATGTTGTCGCCCGTGGTGTCGTCGGCCACAACGGTGAAGCCCGATGCCTCACCGAGCGCCAGCAGCGAGGCGGGAAGTGCCGCAGCCTTCACGGTGCCGGCGGCCATTGCCTGGTAGCGCACGGGAAGCTTTTGCAGCTCCTCGGTTTTCACCTGATCGGCGGCAACGCCAGCGCGTTCGAACAGCGTGTCCATCACGTACTCCAAAATGGTGTTCGAGCCCACGCCCACGGGCACGCCCGCCAAATCGGTCAGGCTCTTGATATCGGGGTTAGCAGTCATAATGCCAAAGCGTCCCTGGCTTGCATCGGCGCCCAGCGCGACCCAGCGAATCTGCACGTCAGCGCCTGATGCGTAGAGGCTGGCGGTGACCATGGGGTCGGTCATGGCAAAGTCAACGCTTCCCGAAGAAACGGCCGCAATCAGCTCAGATGCGCTTTGGAACACGGCAATTTCGGCATCAAGATTCTCATTGGCGAACAGGTCTTCTTCCTGCGCCACCCAGCAGGGCAGGATATCTTCGGTCGCAAGCGTACCGACAACGATTTTCGTTGCGGCGGAGGCGGTGCCGGCGTTGCTGGCTGCACCCGCTTCTTCGGATGCGCCGTTGTTAGCGGCACAGCCGACAAACGTGATAAGGCAGCAAAGGCATAAGGCCAGCTCGATCAAGTGCTTTTTCATGAGAATCCTTCTTTTCGTATTTGCATTGCTTCTATTATTCCAGGTGAGCGGCTGCGCTATCAATGGACAAAATGCACCTGACTGTTCATTTTGGGAGTGGGGAAGTCTTTGTTGCGTGCTTCCGCCTCTTCCTTCTCCTCCCGCATGCCCCGCGCCTCCTCTGTATCCCTTTGCTTTCCGTTCCCTGCCCGCCCTTCGCTCTCTTCTTCTGCCCCGCCTCTTCATTCCTCCTCCGCACCCCTTTTCCACGTTGTTCTTCTGCCCCTCATGATAAAAAGAGGGTACTTTTCTGTGGGTTTGCTGAAGCTAACTTTTTTACGACCTGGGGAAATGTTGAAAAATTTCCTTACATTTCGTAAGAATCCACAGAAAAGTGGGGTGTTTTTATCATCGGTAAATTTGTTTGTTCGCAAAGTTGCCCGCGCGCAGCGCTCGAACAAAGCTATACTGGGCTGTGCTTGAAACAGACAATGCATCCAGATAGCAGACAATACGAAAGGTGTTTCGGTGACTGATTCGGCCCAAAAAGAGATGATCGACGTATACGATGCCAATGCTCATCCGCTGGGCATTGTTGCTCCGCGAAAAGGTCTTTTCCTCAAAGAAGGCCAGTTCATGCTCTATGTGTTGGGCCTGCTGCAAAACAAGGAAGGCAAGTATCTTATCACGCGCCGCAGCCTTGATAAAAAATGGGCTGCTGGTTGGTGGGAAGTTCCCGGTGGTGGCGTGTTAGCGGGAGAAACGCCTGTTCATGCGGTGAAGCGAGAGGTTTTCGAAGAGGTTGGCATCAAGGTTGACACTTGCGAGCCGGAGCTGCTCTATCGTTACGAGAACGTGGACTTGGCGCGCGGTGATAACTACATCAACCACATCTTCCGTTTTATGCTGGATTTCGATAAGAGCGATGTAGTGGTGCAGCCTGCCGAGGTGATTGATTTCACGTTTGCCTCGTGGGAAGATATCGAAAAACTCAGCGAACAGGGCATTTTCCTGCATTTTGAGCGTTTGCGCACGGCACTTGGGAAGGCGTAGTCGCCGGTTCGGGCAGCAAGCGCTGCGTCGAGCGGGAGTTTCGAAGCGAGGATGGCAAATAGGACGCAGAGCGCCGGGGACGGTCGATAGAGCGCAGGTCGCGGCGACTTCTCGGCTCTCGTGGGCGCTTGCGAACGCTGGTAAACCTTCGCGCGCTCTAAGGCTCTTTCGGTGCGAACACCAGGCAGTCGTAGCGCACGGCTTGTCCGGCGAGGGAATACGATGGCTTGCGCTGTGC
>CAKUDT010000315.1 GCA_934645125.1 uncultured Eggerthellaceae bacterium | reverse complement strand
GCAGGTACACGAACGTGAACAGGATGAACATGCATGCGTAGAAGCCCATGTCGGTAACGCCGCTGCCCATAACCAGGTCAACCAGGAACTTAGCACCGCCGGTAGCGGTAACAACGCCGCCGATGGACATGATGGTGCCGCACATCAGGACAATGCCCCAAGGCACAGCGTCTTGAAATTCTTTCCACGTAAGAAGGCTCATGCCAGGCAGGAACATAACAACCAGACCGATAAGAGCAACAACGGTAACGTTGAGAGCGGGCACCCAGTTGCCAGCAATCCACAGAACGATAAGGATCAAGATGATGGAGAGTGCCTTGATGTCGTACGGCTCAACCTTCGTGGCAGCGGCGGCATCGTCGCGAATGCCCTGCAGGCAGTCATCGGAGATCGGCTCGGGCTTGATGATGGTAGTCAGGAAGAACCACAGGATGGGGGTCATAACAACAACCAGCGGCACGCCGACAATCATCCAGTCGAAGAAGCTGATGCCGTAGCCAACGGTCTGCTGCATGATGCCCATGGCAACAACGTTGAAGGAGCTGCCGGCGGGAGTGGCAATACCGCCCGTAACGGATGCAACGGGAACGGCGATCATAAGGCATTTGCCCAGGTTGGAGCTGCCAGGCTTAGCGCCAGCAGCCTTCAAAATGGTAAGCGCGAAACCAAGGAACAGAACCGTGGTCGGAACGTCGGACATAACCGTGGAAACAAGGGTGGTGGCAATCATGAAGCCCAAGACGAGCTTGCGAGAGTCGGAACCGGTCCACTTCAGAAGCAGGTTAATCAAGCGAAGGCCCCACTTGGTCTTCTGCATGATAACGGGCAGAGCGAATACCGCAACAATGAAGAACAGCGGCGTTGCTGCGTAACCCGAGAACACCGATTTTGCATCAGCGGCGCCCAAGACAATCAGCAACACAGGAATAAGCAGAGCGATAATGCCGATAGGCAGAGCAGAGGTTGCCCACAAAACAGCCAGAGCCAAAAGAGCGCCAAGCGTGATAATGCCTTCGCGTCCCAGGGCCTCGGACCCCGGAATCAGGCAAGCGCCTACGATAAGAACCAGCGCAATGGCAATGCCAATAAGACGCTGGCGAAGCGTAACATTTGTACTTTCCATATACCCCTCTTTCGTTGGAAGTGTAGATGCTCGGTTTTCCCCTTTTTGCAAATCATGCTCCGAGCTGCAAAAATTGTAGGTCTGAGGCGTTGTATATGACAAATACGGTTAATGAAAAGAGGGCTTCAGTTTATGCATAGTACCTGATAGAGAAATACTTAAACAGTGAATAAACTACTGCAAAGAAAAAGATTGTATTATTCAGCAACGCGAGCTTACGAGTAGCGCCCTTCGCGAGCCCCTCGCGCCTACCAGCCTTCCGTAAGCGTATGGGCGCGCTCTATCAGATAATCAACAATAAATGACAGCACGGGATTGTCATTTTTCGGATCAACCACGGCAAACGAGTCAATATAGCGCTTCTCATCGGTGAGCGATCGAATAACCGTATGTTGTTTTACCAGGTCAGCAATAATGGGACGATACTTCTTGTCAACGCGCACCAATAAATGAATAGCGTCATGCGGCTCGCTGCCGTAGAACATGAACGCACTGTCCGTGGGCACAAGCGACACATTGGGATAAAACCCGACTTTTTGACACGCATCAACGAAATCCTGGCGGAAAATCTCACCGCTGCGATTTGCTGGAAGAATGAAGCGCTCGTTCGCCAGATCCTTCAGCGTAAGGTTTTCCTTGTTGGCAAGCGCAGAATTGCGCGGGATGCCCACCACGAACTCACCGTGGAACTCGGGGATCAGCACCGCCAAGAAGTCGTCAATTGAGCGCGTGGGCTCCTGCATGTCCGTGGAAAGCAGCGTTTCAAACGCAATATCAACCTTGCCCGACGCCACCAGCTGCTGAGCATTCAACCCGCTGGAATTCATATTCACGTATTCAACGTGCAAGTCGGGAAACGTAGCCCGCGCGGCTTCAACCGCTTCGTTCAAGCCCACATACAGCGTATTCACGTGAAGCATATCCACCACGCGAATGCGCGCACCGCCCGAAGAAGGAATGGATGCCAGCTCGGAGAGCAGCGTCTTCTCTACGCCCACAATTTTACTGGCATGCTTGAGCACCGTCTCACCCGCCGCGGTCAATCGCAAGGGGCGCGTTTCAGAGAAAAGCTTGCAGCCCAGCTGGTTCGCGAACAAGCTCATGTGGCGGCTCAGCGATGGTTGCGACATGTTCAGGTCGCGTGCGGCCGACACAAAACTG
>CAKUDT010000314.1 GCA_934645125.1 uncultured Eggerthellaceae bacterium | reverse complement strand
CTTTTGTTCACGTCCGATGAGCACCGTTGCTGGTATGCGTCACCCCTTGATGACCAGGGACTTTCTTCGGGCGAAGCGCAAGCGGATCGCACGGATGATGCAACTTGCAGCAAAGAGAACAACGGCGAAGGGCCGCAAGCAGGCCAAGGAGACAAACAGCGTTCCGACACGCCGCCCGAGCAGGTCGAACAGGAAGAACGTGCCGATGAGCTGGGCGAAAACGAAGCTCCCGATTCATCGGCGGATTCATCGGCGCATGAAGAGCAGCAGCCGAGCGATTATCCGGGGGACGATGATTCGTCGTTTGCTTCGGAGTCCGAAACCGATGCTGCGCCCGTGCCTTCTGCGGCCGACAACAATCCCGCCCCGTGTGATGTTCAGGCAAGCAACGCTTCTGAACAGGGTATTTCTGACGATAACGCATTTCCCGAAAACGTTTCGTCCACGCCCGATAAGGCGCTTCCCGGCGTGAACGCGCCGAACGACCAAGCGGACAAACCAGGCGCTTCGCCATCGGACGGTCGCATTTCCGCGCGTGCTCAGGGAGAAGGCGCCGGCGCAAGTAAAGAGATGTATGTCAGCCAGCGTTCGGGTGCCCGGTTACGCGATGCTGCTGCGCGCGGTGACTTCGTGCGACAAGGTCGGGCGGCCGCGGCTCCGCGAAACAGCGAATTGCGCGACGAGTGGGCGCATGTTGCAACAAACCTCTCGGTCAACTTGCAAACGTATGCGCGCGATAAGGCATCGGCGTTTGCTGATCTTGCCGCGGACTTGAGCCAGGCAGTCGCGCGTCCCGTTGATTACCGAGCGTTTTTGCGTCGTTTTGCGGCATTGGGCGAGGTCATGCACGCATCCGATGAAGAATTCGACTACGTTTTCTACACATATGGCCTGCGGTTATACGAAAACCTGCCGCTGGTTGAGCCATTGGAGTATCGCGAGGAAGCGCGCATTCGGCAATTCGTTATTGTCATCGACACGTCGGGAAGCGTGCAAGGCGACATCGTGCGTCGTTTCGTGGACACCACGTTCGATATTTTGAGCAGCACGGAATCCTTCCATCGGAAAGTTCAGGTGCGCATTATTCAGTGCGACGCTACGGTGCAATCGGATGATAAGATTACCAATGTGGCCGATATGAAGAAGTGGCGGCGCGCTTTCCGATTGCGTGGCGGCGGCGGTACCGATTTCCGTCCCGCGTTCGATTATGTTGATTCCCTGATTGACCAGGGAGAACTTGATGATTTAGGCGGCTTGCTGTACTTCACGGATGGTTGGGGAACCTACCCCGAGCGCATGCCATCATATCGGTGCGCGTTTGTGTTTTACGACGAGAATTACCGCGCGGAAAACGTGCCGCCCTGGGCGATGCAAGTAGTCATGGACCGGGCGGCGCTTGACCGTGCAGCGCGCGGGTAAGTGCGGAAGGAAGCCCGCGGCGAGGCGCGTGGGTAGACGGCACGCGGGCGGATGGCGTGCGGCAAAGCAACGGGGCGGCAGGCGGCTGAGCGTTACTCCGTCGCGGACCACTTGACCGTGCGGCACGCAGATAAGCAAAAGGAGTTCACGAATGAACATTGCGCAAACAACAAAACAGATTAAAGGCGCCGTTCGAGCGTATCTTTCGCGCGATGCGCGCGGTGCGTATCGCATTCCTTTTCACATGCAACGTCCTTTGATTGTGCTGGGACCTCCGGGTTTGGGAAAGACGGCGATTGTCGCGCAGGTTGCGCAGGAATTCGACATCAATTTCGTGAGCTATTCCATTACGCATCACACGCGTCAAAGCGCGCTGGGTCTTCCGTTTATCGAAGAGCGCGATTTTGGCGGAACGCGGTATCGCGTGAGCGAATATACCATGAGCGAGATTATTGGCGCTGTGTATCATGCGCAAGAGGAAAGTGGCGTTGAACAGGGAATTCTCTTCCTTGATGAGATTAATTGCGTCTCGGAAACGCTTATGCCCGCGCTGCTTCAGTTCCTTCAGTACAAGACATTCGGCATGCATGCGCTGCCCGAAGGTTGGATTATTGTGACGGCGGGGAATCCGCCCGAGTACAATCGTGCCGCGCATGAGTTTGATCCCGCGTTGATGGATCGCTTGAAGCGCATTGACGTGGAGCCCGATTTGAATGTGTGGCAAGAATATGCGGCGACGCACGGCGTTCATCCGGCGGTGACCACGTTTTTGGACAACAAGCCGGCGAGTTTTTATAAGGTTCAGGCAAGCGTGCAGGGAACGCGCCTGGTCACGCCGCGCGGATGGGAAGACTTGTCGCGTATGCTACAGG
>CAKUDT010000313.1 GCA_934645125.1 uncultured Eggerthellaceae bacterium | reverse complement strand
TGTCCTATTGAGACATTTTTAGCAAAAGACGGTGGGCTGCTGAAAAAGTCCCTGCGCGCGAACGGGGATGTGCCGCGCAAAGTCAGGCAACAACAATCGCAGGTAAGTTTCGACCCACTTAAAATCAATCTGAGTATTACTGCTGAAAAAATGCTATCTGAGACGAAAATCGCCCTGAAGCTGGTCATTTGCAATTTTACGGAAAGTATACGCTTTTCTTTTTGAGCGAATTATTTTGTTTGAAGGTTACTAAAATAATTTGGAATAGCGATTTTTTCCAAGCACCCGCATACGCATGTTTTGTGTCTTGTTGCACGCCAGGGTTGCTTGTGTGCAAGCGCGGCTGTGCTCTTCAATTTCGATAGGAAGGTTATAAAATCCATGAGAAACGTGCTGGCAATCCTCAAGCGCGATTTCATTCGTCTGTTCAAAGCTCCTGCGGCAATTGTGGTTGTGCTGGCGCTTTTGGTTCTGCCCTCGCTGTACACGTGGTACAACGTGTTGGGCTTTTGGGACCCTTACAACAACACGGGAAACATGCGCGTGGCAGTGGTCAACCAGGACAAGGGCGGATCGCACGAGCTTACGGGCGATCTTGACGTGGGCGCGCTCATTATTGATGCGCTGCATGAAAACGACCAGTTGAACTGGCAATTCACCGATTACGATACCGCCATGGCCGACCTTGAAGCGGGGCGTGATTATGCGGTGTTCGTCATTCCTGAAAACTTCACCGAAAATCTTCTTACGCTGCTTACGGGCAATTTCCAGCAACCGAACATCCAGTATTATGTGAATATGAAAACAGGTCCGGTGTCTCCTAAAATCACCGATGCCGGCTCTACCACGCTTGAGGAAACCATTAACTCCACGTTTGTGAAAACGGTAAGCGATATTGTAGTTGAGGCAATTACCCAGACGCTTGGCGAGTCCCAGGAAGCCATAAGCCAAGGCAGCTCCGAAGCATCGATGCAGGTGGAAGATGCAATTCTTGCGGTGGCTCAGGCGCGCTCGCAGCTCTCGGATGTCAACGACACCATCTACCAGGCTCAAAGCATGCGCTCTGATGCGCTGACCGCTCTTGATGAAGCGCGTCAGGCGCTTGATGCGGTGCAGGGCGACTTGGGAGAAGTTTCCCAGAAAACAACTGAGGTGCAGCAGGCTCTTGTTGACATTACGCCGGTGGCCATGGAGGCCGTGAACAAAGCGCTTACCGCGTTGTACGCCCTGGAAGATGTGGCGCAGGCGGCGGGCCATGGCGAAGAGCTGCAGGCTGCGATCTCGGCGTTGGAGAAGTGCTCGGAAGCGTTTTTCGGCACCATGATTCCCGCGGTAACGCAGGGATTGGGCAACATGAGTTCCGCTTCTGCTCAGCTCCAGGCAACGGCGGCCAGCCAGCAATTGCTCATCGACCAGGCAAAAACCGTTCTGGACTCCCTTGATAGCGCGCTGGATAATGCACATGGTGCACTTGGCCAAACCGATGAGCTGCTCGAAACGCTTTCGGGCGATTTGTCCACGCTTAAGGTGAGCCTTCTGAGTTTGGCGAGCTCAAACGCCATTACGTCGCTTGTGGAAAACGGCACGCTCGACTCCGATGCTATTGCGAATTTCATGAGTTCTCCTACAACGGTTGTGACCGAAAAGCTCTATGAAGTGGAAGTCTACGGCTTTGCCATGGCGCCGCTGTTCATCAACTTGACGTTCTGGATTGGCGCGTTCATGCTGCTGGTCATCATGCGGCAAGAAGTAGACGCCGAAGGCATAAAGAACCTCACAGTGGCGCAGCGCTACGTGAGTCGTTTTATTATGTTCTCGCTCTTTGCGGTACTGCAATCGGCCATTTGCAGCACGGGCCTGATATTTTTGGGAGTTCATCCGCAAAATATCGGCGCAATGTATTTTGCGTCCGCCATGGCTTCGCTTGCATACTTGAGCATCATTTACGCGCTCTCTGTTCTGTTCCAGCACGTGGGCAAGGGCTTGTGCATCATTTTGGTGTTCATGCAGATTCCATCCGCCACGGGCTTGTATCCCATTGAGATGATGGCGGGTTTCTATCAGGCTATCAGCCCGTTTTTCCCGTTTACGTACGGCATTGGCGCCCTGCGCGAGGCGATTTGCGGCTTCTATGGTCTTGCGTATGTTCGCGATGTTGCCATGCTGGCGCTGTACTTCGTTGTCTTTTTGGTGCTGGGCGTGTGCTTGCGTCCTTCGCTTGCGGGCGTGAATCGTACGTTTGCCAAGCAGCTGGGTGAAAGCGGCATTTATAACGGCGAAGACGTGGAAATTCC
>CAKUDT010000312.1 GCA_934645125.1 uncultured Eggerthellaceae bacterium | reverse complement strand
TTTTGTGCGCAGTGATTGGTTGCGTTCTTGCGTTAGGCATGGCAAGCGTTCTTTCGGGGTGCGATAACCCCCTGAATAAGGAAACGTACGCGCCCGAAAGCAAAACGGCGTCGGTTTCTACTCCGACCATCGGCGTTAATGGCACGTTGCGCGTGGGCGTGAACAGCACGAATCCGCCTATGGCGGGCCAGGCCTCTAAGATCGTGGGTATTGACGTTGACATTGCTGCCGCCATTGCCGACGAATGGGGCTTGAAGCTGGAAATTGTTGATGCGGGCTCCGATCCTCTTACTTCCTTGCAAAACGGCAAGATTGATATTGCTTTGGGCTATGACACGTCTAGCACGAATTCGAACTTGGCAAAGACGTCTGCGTACTTGCAGAAGGGCATTGCGCTGTTCTCGCTGGACGAGAAAGCAAAGACGCCTGCCGACGGTTCGGTGATTGCGGCGCAGTCAAGCTCCATGAGCGCGTGGGCGGTTGGCTCCCAGTTTGAGAAGTGCACGTTGGAAAGCTCGACTGATTTGAAGTCCGCGTTTACCGCTTTGAAGGACGGTACGGCGAATTACGTTGCTGCCGATGCCGTTATTGGTACGTATGCCGCGAAAACAGCTGGAGTAGACGCGCACATTGTGGCAATGATGCAGCTGCCTACAGGATACTGCGGCGCCACGCTTGCAACGAACAACGATCTGCTCAAAAAGCTGAACACCACGCTTACACAGCTTGATTCGCAGGGAATCATCGATCTTGTTGAGACGAAATGGCTTGGTACGACCGTTGACCTTAAAAACGTTACTCTAACGGCGGGTGCAAAGACAACAACGGATACCACCGCCGATGCCAAGACAACCGAGTCCGAGGAAAAGGCAGCGAACGCAGCGAACAACTAGAATCGAAGCGTGGAATTTTGCGACCGGCGCGTCATGAAACGCCGCAGTACGCAAAAGCCCAGTTCAACAACTTGCTATTTTCGAATGGATGGCAGCTCTCACCATAACGGGTGAGGGCTGCTTTGCGCTTGCGCTTTATTTGCGCACCTTGTTGCATTCTTCGCTTGTTGGTTGGTTTTGCGCTTTGTGCCTGTCCCTAAAAGATTTCCTTGAACTAGGCAATGGTAACCACCGAGCCCTAAATGTGGATTTTTTGTTTGCGGCGCGGCGTATCTACGGGTACTATAGCTTCATGCAATTTCCATAGAGAGGATAAAATATGAAGCAAATCATAGCGAAATGGAACGATACGAGCTTAGTGCTGCGAATCGTTGTCGGTCTTGTTATCGGCTTGATTCTGGCGCTTGCTGTTCCGGGCGCACTCGTCATCATCCCGTTGCTGGGTACTCTTTTCGTGTCGGCGTTGAAGGCGGTTGCTCCTATCCTGGTTTTCTTCCTGGTCATCGCAACCATGGCCAACGCAAAGACTTCGGGCGCCATGAAGATGGTCGTTGTTCTTTACATTGTGAGCACGCTGGTGGCTGCAATCATCGCAGTTATCGCAAGCTTCATTTCTCCCACCACGCTTACGCTTGCTCTTGACGGCGCGCAGCAAACGGCACCTTCTGGCGTGGGCGAGGTTGTGAAGACGCTGGTCATGAACATCTTCACGAACCCGGTTACCGCTTTGATGAACGGCAACTTCATTGGCATCTTGGCATGGGCTATCGCGCTGGGTATTGCTCTTCGTGTTGCCAGCCAGGAAACGCGCGACGTGTTCACCAACGTTTCTGATGCTGTTTCGGCTGTTGTTCGCTGGATCATCTCCTTGGCTCCGTTCGGCGTTATGGGCTTGGTGTACACTTCTGTTTCTGAAAACGGCCTTGAGATTTTCTACGAGTACGGACATCTTATCGTGGTGCTTGTGGTTTCCATGTTTATCATTGCGCTTATCGCCAACCCGATTATGGCGTTCATCGTTATGCGCAAGAATCCGTTCCCGCTGGTGCTGCGCTGCCTGAAGGACAGCGGCATTACGGCATTCTTCACCCGCAGCTCTGCGGCAAACATCCCGGTGAACATGGAGCTCTGCGAGAAGCTGGGCTTGGATAAGTCGAACTACTCGCTGTCTATCCCGCTGGGTGCAACTATCAACATGGCAGGCGCTGCCGTTACCATCACTGTTATGGCTATGGCCGCAGCTACCACCATGGGTATTGCTGTTGATCCGGTAACGGCCGTTCTGCTGTGCGTTATGGCCGCTATTTCCGCTTGCGGTGCTTCGGGTGTTCCGGGCGGTTCCTTGCTGCTTATCCCGCTGGCATGCGGCCTGTTCGGCATTGGTAGCGACGTTGCCATGCAGTGTGT
>CAKUDT010000311.1 GCA_934645125.1 uncultured Eggerthellaceae bacterium | reverse complement strand
TACTATCCGCAGCCCGGTGAGGATGTGAACGAAGCGGAATTCTATATCCCGCAGATCGACACCATCTTTGAGCTTTCCGGCACGAGCCCGGAGCAGAAGCTGCACGACGTGACCATCGAGAATCTGGAGCTGGCCTATACAACATGGCAGCGCACGCTGCAATACGGTTCGAGCGCCGTGCAGGCCGATTTCGTCAGCAACGGCTCCGGCAATGGCTCGCATACCGACGCAGGCGAGCTGCCCGGCGCGCTGATCCACAGCGAATTTGCCGACGCGATCACCATCACGGACTGCAGCTTCCACAGCACGGGCGCGAACGCGGTCATTCTGGAGAATGCCGTCAGCAATTCGACCGTGCAGAACAGCACATTCCAGAATATCTCGTTCTCCGCCATTACCATCAGCCGCCCGCAGAACAGCTTCCTTGACCGGGAAAACGAAGAAGTTCCCAAGGATATCCTGATCTTCAACAACCGCATTGACAATGTCGGCGCAAAATACCACAGCGGCTCGAGCATCTGCGGCTACTATACGGACGGTCTGACGGTCGACCACAACTATGTCTCGCATACCGCGTGGTCCGGCATGACCTTCGGCTGGAACGGCTGGCAGGCGACGGAAAAGGACTCCGTAACGCACAGAAATCTGACCATCACGCACAACCACATCTATTCCTTTGCCGAGGTCTCCCGCGACAGCGGCGGCATCTATACGCTGGGCCAGTGCCCGAACGCGATCATTGCCTATAACTATCTGGACAAGATCGTGCGGGATTACGGCGGCATCTATAATGACGAGGGAACCGGCTACTATATGCTGTACCGGAACGTAATTGACCGGATCGAGTGTGTCAATCCCTACCCGATCACATGGGGCGGCGCGAGCACGCACGACAATTACGCACTGGAAAACTACCACAGCGCAGGAACCACAAGAAATAAGGGCACGAACTGCTTCATTGACAAGCAGACAAAGTACACGCCCGGAAACCGGCCTGAGGCCGCGCAGAAGATCGTGGACGAAGCGGGCCTGACGACGCAGCCCTATACGCCGCTGCGCAGCGCAGCGGAAGGCGACGTCGCATACGGCAAAAACGCGACGTTTGTCTGCCCGGATGGAACGCAGGATCTGGGCGCGCCCGGCCACATGCCGCAGTTTGCCCTCAACGGCTGGGACGTGACATATGCGCAGCCCAAGCAGGCGGGCTCCCGCCTCGTGGTCGACCTGCTCGGCTATTATGACCTGACCGCGGCTTCGCTGCGCTTTGCCGACAGCCAGACTGCGGCTTACGCCGTACAGACCTCGGCCGGCGGCATTGACTGGAGCGACTGGGACGCGGCCTCCGCCGTTTCGCATGTCCGCTTTGTCCGGTTTGTCCCGGCGCAGGACGTTTCGCCGTGCATTCTGGAGGCAGAGGTCTTCGGTACGCTGGAAACCGAATTCACGGCGGCCGCGCCTCTGGCGCTCGATCTGCCGCAGAAGGAAGCGGCCTCCGTCATTCTCTCCGCAGAGCAGGCGCGGATGACCAACCGCCATCTTTCCGTCTGGGCCAATACCGGCAGCGGCGAGGACGCCGTGATCCCGCCTTCGCATTCGAAGAATCGGGATCCGCAGGCCGCGGCCAACAGCGGCTACAGCAAAAAGCCGATCGTTCTGCCCGGTACGGTTCAGGGCCGTCCGCTCGTCCGGTTCGACGGCTTTGACGATGCAATGCAGATCACATCTGTTCCCGGCAGCGCGTCCGATATGACATTCGCGCTCTATGTCCGCCCGACCGACGCCGGCCACTTCAAATTCAGCACGGACGGCTTCACGCTCCAGATCAGCGGCGGCAAATATCAGATCGCGCTGAAGGACGGCGCATCGCTCACCGCGGATGTACCCGTTGTGATGAATACATGGCAGCGTCTGGTGCTCACCGTGTCCGAAGGAAAGCTCGTTCTGCTGGTCGATGGTACGGCGGTCATCTCCGGAGCGGCAGCAGGCGGTGCGGAGCATCATACGCTCCGCCTCGGAGACAATGTCGGGATCCGGTATAAGAATTACGGCACGGCGCTGGGCGCAGACCTCGCCGAGCTGATCCTCTACACGCAGTCTCTCAGCGAGGAGGACGGCCGGAAGCTTGACGGGGCCATGCAAAGCAAGTATTCCGCGCAGCAGCCCGTGGTCACGCCCGTCACCGGTGTCACGCTGGACAGGAGCACACTGGAGCTGACAGAAGGGGAATCCGCTGCTCTGACCGCATCGGTCACGCCCGCAGAGGCAGACGACAAGCGCGTTACGTGGACGAGCAGCGATGAGACCGTCGCCAAAGTCGACGGC
>CAKUDT010000310.1 GCA_934645125.1 uncultured Eggerthellaceae bacterium | reverse complement strand
CCTGCCCGCCAGAGTCTGCATTGCACCTGAAAGCATTCAATATTCGGCTCCCAAATGCAACAACTAAAAGATAGGAGGTTTCATGTCGTCGCTTACCCAACTACATCCCTTTATTCGATTGTCAATAACGAATCCGGAATCCGAAAGCAACTCGGCATTCGGACGCGGTGTAGCCGACCTTTGCCTGGGTGTGCGCGAAACGGGATCCCTTAACGCCGCCGCAAAGCATATGGGCATGGCCTACAGCAAAGCATGGCGCATTATGAAAGACACCGAGTCCGCATTGGGCACCACCTTGCTTAATCGCGATGGCGCGCACGGAAGCACACTCACCGAGGAAGGAAATCTTATCCTTGATACCTACATAGAGGTCGAGAAAGTTCTTCAGGAGCAAGGAGAAAAGCTGCTGGCCAGCCGACTTGCATAAGCGTTATCGAACCGCATGGTTACCTCAAGCGCACCTTCGGGTGCGCTTTCTTTTTCCACCACCACAACGCCCACCGCTACAAGCTCGCTTCCCTTCTTGTTCTTTCCTTTTAAGGAGGCCTCTTCCGCGCCGAACTCGTAAAGGCATTCATAGCACCTGGTCGCATCGGAAAAGCACAGAGCGCCGCACGATGGGCACAGCTTTGTAGATATCTGTCGCATGGTAAAAACAGTCCCTTCTTCTTTTTCTCTCGTTCGTTTTCTTATGACGTCCGCCTTCAGCAGTTCGTTCCAATCTGCTCAATTGCGCTCAACGTGGAAGAGCGGTCACGCTAAATTGCAAACCACAACCGTTACCCCCTGAACATAGCCGCACGAAACATATGCCCACCGATACTCCCCTTCCCCCTTGTAGAAACTTGCGCTCACTCCATTGCCCGAAGGCACACAGGTCCAGGCTTTTTCCTCTAATTCCAATGCAATATTCGAAAGCGTCTGCTCGGGGGAAGCTTGACTCTCAAACCCGCACACACCGGCACTTTCGTCGATACGAACCGCAGAATAACTGCTTAAATCAATGAATTCCCTAGTCAAAGCATTGCTCACAACACCGCTTTCCAGCTCAACAGGTTGTCGCATCGCATAAGCCACCTTCTCCACCTGCAAAAATCCCGTTACACACCACGGCGCGACAACAATCAAAACCACCACAAAAACTGCAGCTTTGAAACGATCGGCCCAGCAAGATAGCGTGCTCACACAATCACCCCCGGTCGATAGCAGTTCAGGGCAAACGATGCCTGATGACTAAGCGTTGGAAGCTGCACACCGAACAGGATCGATCGATACTGCAGCCCGAAAAACGTCGGTTCGTACTCAAACGATGCCTCAAACACGCTATTCCCCCAGCCGTCTTCCGAAACGACCACGCTCACGTTCGAACACTCCTGGGCATACTTGGCTGCAAGCGCTTGCTGCACGCTAGCGGCAGCGTCTCCTTGATTCGAGCCAAAACGGGGCACTGCAGCGAAAACACGCACTTGTTGCGGAAACACACGATCGAAGGAAGCGCAAATCCCCAGATAGTTCATAGCATTGAACGAAATGACCACTGAAATAAGCACCACAGGGAACACAACAGCCATTTCCACCGTTGCCTGCCCGCGCCAATCCCTTGAGAAGCGCCAGCGTTGACCCAGCCGTCCGCACCCGTTCATCCGCCCGCAACCGCGCTGCCCAAACCTGCCTATCCGTCGGCTTCTGCGCCGTCCACACGCCTGCCATCTGCGGCCGCGCCGCGAATGCATGTGCTGCTCGCGCACGAAAACAACCAACCGCGCGAACTCTTTCTTCCCTAACATCTTCCCTAGCGCCATCGGACCATTCCCTCCATGCTTTGCGCGAACCCTTGCGCACCACTCGCAAAGAACCCTATTGCGCCATCAAGCACACTTTGAGCTCGCGCCGGAAGAGGAAGCCGCAACGTGAAACAAGGGCCGCTTTCCCCAAACGGGCAGAAACTCGTGATCTCAATAGAGTCCCCCACAAGCGAAACGCCCTGGTTGCCCAAAGAAAGTGCCTGATTCGACCACGCCAACACCCCATCGAGCGCTGCCGCACCCTCAAGGGCACCTTGCTTCACCTGAGCATACGATTGTGCAAGCGATGCGTCGCACGCAGAGGCAACGCCGCCCGTGTTTGCAATAACCGGCTTGAGCGCTTTCAGGTGAGCCGGCTGCAACCCAAGCAATTCCATAGTCTCTTGAAACGCCTTTTCCGCCCACGTCCCCAATCCACTTGCGCTCACAAACGGTATGCCATCAAGCAGGTCTTTTATCGTGGATGAAAGCGCCTCTTGTCCCGAACCATATGCCTCTAGCAGCCCCGACCAGCAGCGT
>CAKUDT010000309.1 GCA_934645125.1 uncultured Eggerthellaceae bacterium | reverse complement strand
ACCGCGGAGCAGACACCGCAGGTCACCTTGTGCGTTCCGTCCCCGTTGTCCGTGTACTGATAATTGCTGTGTCCCAGGGCGGGAATCTCGTGAAGTTCACCCTGTGTGCCGCAGCGAGTGCAGATGTCGTAGTACAGACCGGTTCCGGTGCAGGTCGGAGCGGTGTATGCATCTTTGCCGTCGGCAGCAGTTGCTGCACGCCACTCGTGCCCAAGGGCGGGAAGGTTGATGTCTGCGATCTCGGTAGTCATAGCCTCATCGCTGTAGTACTTTGCGTAGTGCTCGGTGCCTTCCTTAAGGTAGCACTTCTCACAGATGTAATACTCGACGTTACCGTTTTCGGTGCAGGTTGCAGCCTTTGCTTCGTAATGAATTGCCGTGTGCGTGGGAGCGGTGGTAGTCGGCGCGGTGGTGTAGTAGGTGGTAACGCCTGCGCCTGCTTTATAGAGGATAAAGGTCTTATCCGTGCCGAAGCCGCCGGGATAGGGGCGCCAGCCGCCGGTGCCGGATGTGTTGTATGAGAGCTGACCGACCGCAGTATTTTTAATGGTCCAAGCGCTGCCGCTGTTCGTAAAGGTCCAAACGGTCTTACTCGTTGCAGAAAGGGCGATCTTTTTTTCCGCACTGCAATAGATGTTACCGCTGCCGTTCTTTGCGGAAATGACGCCGTCGGTGATCGTCCAAACATCAGCCGCGCCGGGGGCGCTGACGGAATCGCCGTTGTAGGTGCCGCCTGCCCTAAGCCAGTTTCTATCTGCCGCTGCGGTCATTGCATAACCGGTAGAGGCACTGACGATCAGATATTCGCCGTTTTCAATGTCGGAACCCTCGAATTTCGTAAAGGTATCCGAAGTGCCGGTGCCGGTGGATTCGGTGCGGGTATAGAGCGCATAGAGGGTGATATTTGCGGCGGGAGTATAGGAGCCGGTGAGAATTTCGGGCTTCGTCATGCTCTCGGGGTCGATCGCCGCCGTAACCCAGCCCTTGAATGCATAGTCCTCCACAGCTCCGGCGGTCGGCAGAGCGATTGCCGCGCCGTCAACGGAATCCTGCGAAGGGACAGCCTCGACGCCGCTCGGCACGGAGAAGGTGACGGTATAGCGTGTCGCCGTTGCAGAGTAGCTGTAGTTGCAAAGCGTGCAGGTATAGGTTGTGGTGTCGCCGCTGACAGCGGTGGTGAAGCTGTGGGCTTCTTCCTTGATGTCGCCGCAGACGCCGCAGGAGGCAAGGTGTGTCTTCTCGCCGTTCGGTGTGTATTCGTTATAGGTGTGGTTGCCGGTTGCGGGGATCAGCTCGTGACCGGAGATATACTTCTCGCAGTCGCTGCAATAGACGCCTGCCGTATAGCCGGAGGCAGCGCAGGTAGCGGGAACCTCAGCGACCTCAGAGGTGTTGTTATGCGGGCAGGTCACTACATTCGTGACGTAGTAGGTCGTCCCCGCGGAGCCGTCGAGCATATAAAGCTGGGGAAGGACCATAGTATCGCTGGTGCTGGTGCCGGAGGCATAGGTCGTGAATCTGGGGGCACCGGCATTGTAAAGGAAGCGTCCGTAGGAGCTTGTAGTGTTTTGGATTGTTGCATTATTGCCGCTGACGGAGATATTCCATGTGGTTCTTCCACTGTCCCAAGCGAGCTTTTTCGCTCCTGTTGCGCCGAGAAGCTTACCGCTGTCGTTTGCAAGGGTCCATGCGCCTGTACTGCCGCCAAGCGTCAGAACAACAGCGTCAGCGGGTTTGGTCACGGTGGTGTAATCGGCGGAGAAGGTAGCGCCCACGCTGCCCATCACGGAGTTAGAAATATCACCCGCAACAAAGCCCTTTGTGGATGCAATGAGAAGTTTTGCACCTGCACTCAACGCGGATACGTCGGTGACAAGTGTCCATTCGCCCGTGCTGCTGCCGCCTGCAACGCGGGTATAGAGCGCGTAGAGAGTCGTGTCGGCAGTGGGGGTGTACTGTGCTCCCGCGGCATAGTAGACGGGCTTAACGTCCGTTTCTTCGGAGATCTCGGTTCCGATCCAACCCGCGAAGGTGTAGCCGTCGGGAGCGGTTCCCGCAAAGGCAGGAAGCGTGATCGTGTCGCCGGAGTAGCCGGAGATCGCGGCGGCATCACCGTTAAAGCTGACGGTGACCGCCGTCTTTGCCGCGAAGGTTACGGTAACGGTGCAGTCCGATGCGGCATTGACATACCCGTAGCCGGTCACCGTCTCCGGGAAAGCGAATCCGATCTTCCATGCACCCAGCACCTGGTTCAGGGCCGGGATCATCAATACCGCGATCGTAAGTGCGGAAAGCAGAAAATATGGCACGAATGCCTGCAGCAATGT
>CAKUDT010000308.1 GCA_934645125.1 uncultured Eggerthellaceae bacterium | reverse complement strand
GCGTTACAATGTATCGGTTAAAAAAGAAGGATGTGAATATGCGCATATACCGATATTTGATGGAGCACAAGGCGGCGTTTTTGATTGTCGTCCTGTGCTTCGTGGTGCAGGCGTGCTGCGAGCTGGCTCTTCCTAAGTACACTTCGAACATTGTTGATGTTGGTATTCAGCAAAGCGGTATTGAAAACCCGTCTCCCGAAGTGCTCTCTGCTGATACGTATGGGATTGTTACCATGCTTGCCCCGTCCGATGACGAAGCAACGATACGGGTTTCGTATGATTTTGATTCGGATGCAGGGTATTATGTGTTGAATGCCGAAGGGAAAGCGTATCGTTCGGTGCTCGACGATGCGATCTCGCTTCCTTTGGTTTGCTCTTACTATTCCCACTCAATGCCTGATTTTGATGTTGCGGCTCTGCGGCAAGCGTATGAGGCGGGGCGTGTAACGAAGGCTGATATCGAGCAAGGTCTCGATCAGGTGCTTTCTTCTGCGGGCTTGGATAACGATAGTCTGCTTTCCCAGCAGGCCACCCTTGCCGCGAAAGCGGAATACGATGTCTGCGGGGTAAGTACCGCAGGCATCCAAATGGATTACCTGCTTCATGTAGGTAAAATCATGATTGCGCTTGCCGCCATTGCGCTTATCGTCCACTGCATCATGAACTTCTTCTGCTGTCGCAATGCTACGAAAATCGGTCGCGACCTGCGTAGCCGCTTCTTCAAGCGCGTTGTTGATTTTTCCGATGCTGAAGTGGATAAATTCTCTGCTGCTTCGCTTATTACGCGCGGCACGAATGACATCCAGCAGATTCAGATGGTTTGCATGATGGCGCAGCGTATGGTGGTGTATACCGTGGTCATCAGCATCGGCGCCATCATTATGGTGGCGCAAACGAACGTGTCCATGAGCTGGATTATTGGGCTTGCTATCATTGCAATTGCCCTGGTTATTGGCATTCTTTTCGCGGTTACTATGCCCAAATTCAAAAAGATGCAATCACTTATCGACAAGGTGAATGAAGTTTCGCGCGAGATTCTTACCGGTTTGCCTGTCATTCGCGCATTCGGCAGGGAAGACTTCGAGCTGGAGCGCTTTCAGGCGGCAAACAGCAATCTGATGGGCACGCAGCTTTTCACGAACCGCGCTATGGCGTTTTTGATGCCCACGATGATGCTTGTCATGAATTTAGTGTCGGTTGCCATTGTGTGGGTTGGCGGACACTACGTTGACCTGGGCACGGTGCAAACGGGCGACTTGATTGCGTTTATCACGTATTCCATGATCATAGTGATGAGCTTTCTGATGATTGGCGTTATTGCCGTTGTGTTCCCGCGCGCTAACGTTGCGGCACAGCGCGTTGACGAGGTCATCAATACCGCTTCAAGCATTCAAGATGCCCTGGAAGTCTACGATGCGCAGTTGTTCGAAGCTGCTGGCGTGGACAAGGGCACGGAAGGCGCGGCGAGCGCGGAAGGGGCTCGTTCCGACTTTGAAGCCGCTCGGGGCAACAGTGCCGCGAAGAGTGTAGAAGAGGCCGTTAAAGGCGCTGAGATTCGCTTCAACGACGTGTGCTTCCGCTACGCAGATGGCTGCGAAAATGTGCTTGATCATGTGACGTTTTGTGCTCCGGCTGGCAAGACGACGGCGATTATCGGCTCGACTGGCTCGGGCAAGTCAACCATTATCCGTCTTATCGAGCGCTTCTACGATGTGAACGAAGGCTCAATTGAGCTGGATGGAATCGATATTCGCCATCTTTCTCAGAAAGCACTGCGTTCCACGTTCGGATATGTTCCGCAGAAAGCATTTCTTTTCTCGGGCACGATTGAGTCGAATGTGGGCTACGGTGTTGATGATTTAACGCCTGCCCGCCGCGATCAAGCGCTCTCTATCGCGCAAGCGGCCGATTTTGTGGCAGAGAAGCCCGAAGGGGTGCTTGAGCCCATCGCGCAGGGCGGCACGAACGTGTCAGGCGGCCAGCGTCAACGTTTGGCCATTGCGCGTGCCTTGGCAACTAATGCCCGCGCGTATCTTTTTGACGATAGCTTCTCTGCGCTTGACTACAAAACCGATGCGAAACTGCGCCACGATTTGCAAACGCAGTTCGCAGGCAGAACGGTCGTCATCGTTGCGCAACGCATTTCTACCATCATGAACGCCGATACGATTATTGTGCTTGACGAGGGACGCGTTGTAGGACAGGGCACGCACGAACAGCTGCTTGAGGGGTGCGAGACGTATCGCGAGATAGCGCTGTCGCAGCTTTCGGAAGAAGAGCTGGCGAAAGGGGGTGATGTCCAATGACGCCGCGTTCGATGCCAACAGGCAGGCGCAGGGGTGGCATGGGAC
>CAKUDT010000307.1 GCA_934645125.1 uncultured Eggerthellaceae bacterium | reverse complement strand
GCCTCGTCAAGAAGAACCAACGCATCCGTTGCATTGAGCAGCCGTTCCACGAAATCATGGGAAGCAACCGCGCCCGTGGGATTATTTGGGCTGGTCACCACGATATACGAAATATCGCCTTCTGCCGCACGCGCCAGCACCGCTTCCTCGTCAATGGAAAGGTCGGCCTTACGCGGAATGTCAATAACATCCGTGTTATTCAAGCGCGCATTGAGCGCATACACGGAAAACGTGGGCGCGATGTTGATCATCTTGCGGCCCGCACACCCATACGCCAACGCCACATCGAACAAGAGCTCGTCGCCGCCGTTGCCCAAAAGCACCTGGTCGCGCGTGAGTCCGTTCGCTTGCGCAATCATGTCGCGCAGTTCGTTTGCCAGCGGGTCGGGATACCGATTGAACGGCACCGCAGCAACCGCCTGGGCAATTTCCGCGCGCAGTTCGGGCGAAATATCGTACGGGCTTTCGTTCGCGGAAAGCAACGCATCAGCCGGCAGATATTTCGGGTCGTAAGGCTCCAAGCCGTCAAGCTGAGGGACCGTTTTCACTACACTTTTCATGCAACTTCCTTAAACGCTTACGCCTGCGTTTTGCTCAAGCAGCGCGCCTTCTCTTACGCCTGCGCCCTGGCGTCGATGATCTCTTTGCGCAGCTCAACGCTATGCGCATGCGCCCACAAGCCCTCGTGATGCGCAATGGTGATAACGGCGTCGGCGTCGCTTGCCAGCGCTTCCGCAGAATAGCAGATGACGCTTGACTTCTTCACGAAATCGTCCACAGAAAGCGGGCTGGAGAAGCGTGCCGTGCCACCCGTGGGAAGCGTGTGATTCGGACCAGCAACGTAGTCGCCCACGGCTTCTGCAGTCCATTCGCCCACGAAAATCGCGCCAGCGTTGCGCACCGCGCCCAGCTTATTCATGGCTCCTTCGAAGTGCAACTCCAAGTGCTCGGGAGCAATGACGTTGACGGCCTCAAGCGCCGTTGCCATGTTGGGACACACCACCACCGTGCCGTGGTCGTTCAGCGATGCCGTGGTGATTTCCGCGCGCGTACTTTCCCGCATGTGCTTGTCAATCCAACGTTCCACCTGGTCAACATAGGATTCGCTCGTAGTTACCAGGTAGCACGTCGCCAACGGATCGTGCTCGGCCTGCGCCATAAGGTCAATGGCCACCAGCATGGGATCGGCCGATTCGTCGGCCACAACGCACACCTCGGACGGACCGGCAATCATGTCGATGCCGCAGTCGCCCGACACAATTTTCTTCGCAGCAGCAACAAACGCGTTGCCCGGACCCGTTACCTTGCACACGGGCTCAATAGTCTGCGTACCATACGCCAGCGCGCCGATAGCTTGGGAGCCGCCCACCGTGTAAATCTCGGAGATGCCGCACAGTTGCGCCGCCTTCAAAATGGCGGAATCGAGCGAGCCGTCCTTCGTGGGAGGCGTACAGCACACGATGCGCTTCACACCCGCAACCGATGCCGGCAGCGCGTTCATCAGCAGCGATGACGGATACAGCGCGCGGCCACCCGGAACGTAGATGCCCACAGAATCAAGCGGCGTGTACTTCGTGCCCACAAACGCGCCGTTTTCGCGCTCCTCAAACCAGCTCTGCTTCACCTGACGCTCATGGAACTCACGAATCTGGGACGCGGCATGCTCCAAGCACTCCGCAACGTGGGGGTCGCATTTCGCCACGGCTTCGTCAATGGCGGCCTGACTTACGCGGAAGTTTTCGATTTCAACACCGTCGAACTTTGCGGTGTACTCGCGCAGCGCTTCATCGCCGCGTGCGCGCACGTCCTGAATGATAGCCGTGGCCGACGCCATGGCCTGCGCGTTAAACGCGCCCTTGCGGGAAAGATCCGATTCCTTCAGCTTCTCGCCTTCTTGCAGAATGATTCTGCGCATGGTAGTTCCTCCTCTATCGTATCCGCTGGTCAGCGGCCTGTTACCTGTTTTTACCGCCTTTGTTGGTCTTGCTGCCGTCCGCTTTCGCGAACTTTGCCTTTGCCAAACGCAGGCATCTTCTACAGCTCAAGCGCGGGGTTTCTCGCTAACCCCAAGCGCGCTGTTTCTTCGCATTCCTTCACTTTCCTTCACACGCGATTTCCAGTTTGCCGAGTGCTTACGGTGCCAATTTGCCGAGCACAGCTTCCAATCAACCACGCGCGCACCAACGCTCAAGCACTAATTGCTTGAACCCGCAATCACCGTTGCTTCGCCAATGGTTTCGCTCATGTTCTGCGCCAGCTGCGCCACGCGCGAATCTGTGCGAAACGAGCACACATTGGCAAAGAATCGCGCCGTTGATGCGCACACCTCATCAACGATGACCAGGTTATTCT
>CAKUDT010000306.1 GCA_934645125.1 uncultured Eggerthellaceae bacterium | reverse complement strand
ACGCCGTGGTTTCCCATTGCTGCAATCTGCAATGCTCTCTTTGCATGATCGTGGCCAGCTACTTCTGAAAAATCGGGAAGCTCCCCGTCAAACGATAGAGCGGCGCCTTCATACGACTGGAAATACCCTGTTTTCAACGCAGAGAGGTTATCGAGTATGCGAATTGTCAGATTATTATCGAGAACACCCAAATTCGAATCATGAGCACAGCAAAGTGAATAGCCATCGCGACAGGCACTTTGCGCATACGCAAGCAATCCGGGAACCGGCTTGACGCAACCATCAAGAGAAAGCTCGCCAACGAACAGGGTTCTGCTTGCAACTTGGGCGCTCACCTGCCCCGAAGCAATAAGTATTCCTAGCGCAATAGGCAAATCGAAGCCAGAACCGCGCTTTTTCAGAGAGCCCGGCGCAAGATTGACCACAATCTTATCCCCCGGCATGGTAAACCCGCTGCTCCGCAAGGCAGCGCGTACTCGCTCGCGCGCCTCTTGAATGGCTGCATCCGTCATGCCAACGATTGTAAAGCCCGGCAAACCCTGAGATATAACGACTTCGACATCGACGGGCAATGCCTCAACACCAACGATGGTCGCGGAATGGACGCTGCATTGGCAAATCATGACTAATCTACCCCGAACGCATTGATATGGTGGCGCAGCGTTGCTTTGTTCTTGCCTAGAACAAGAATGCCAATCACATCAAAGCGAAAACGCATTTCCCCGCAGTCTGAATCGCGCAGATAATATGCCGATATCTTTTCGTATCGATCGCGCTTTTCCTTAGTGATTGCTTCTTCGGGAAATCCTTTGTCTATGTCAGAACGAGTTTTGACCTCGACAAACACTAGCATGTCTTCATCGAAGGCAATGATGTCGGCCTCGCCTGCGGGGCAATGCCAATTTCGCTCGACGATTTGATAGCCATGCCGCTCAAGGAATTTCGCTGCAGCATCCTCGCCTTTTTTGCCCAGCTCGATGCGCTCGTCTTTTTCCTGATCAACAGTAGTTTCAAGTTCTTCCATGATTCTTCTCCTTTCGACAGGAGAAGATTACGAAAGCACGTTGACAAAATCCTATCAAGGCGAAGCATTTCGCTATCAAAAAGCTATCAAATCAAAGCAAAACGATGACAAAAAGCTACAAAATAATGACAGGGCGCATAACAAGCTGAACACGTCAAAATCAGCTCGAACATAACAACCCACACACCCGCACTATGCTCGCAGCGTCACACGAACTAATAAACGCAAAAAACGGGGGGCGCACAGACGTTAGAACAACGTTTCCTGCAAGAAAGAATGGCAGGAGCTCACTCGGTGATACGGCGACAAGCCGTATTCGCGAATTGCCTCGATATGGGCAGCGCTTGCATACCCTTTGCACTGATCCCAGCCGTATTGCGGATATTCCTGCGCAAGGGAAACCATAAGCGCATCACGCTCAACTTTTGCCACAACGCTCGCAGCAGCAATGCTTGCACACTTCGCATCGCCTTTTACAATATTGCGCTCGCGTTTATCGAAATGCAGCGGATTACCGTCAAGCAAAAGAAGATCAACCTCAAACCCTTGCTGCTCAATAGCTGCAACCGCTTTCGAAAATGCGCAGATAAGCGATGCCGTCATGCCTTGTGCATCAATTTCGTGGGGCTGCACATACTGCACCGTCCACGCAAGAGCAACTTCTTTGATCTTGCGCGCTACCTCTTCGCGCTGCGCGGCATCGAGCTGTTTCGAGTCATTCAGCATGGCGATATGCGGCTCATCAGGCAATATAACAGCACCAACCGCCAACGGACCCGCAACCGAGCCACGCCCCACCTCGTCAAGTCCAACGAATACCGAAGCTTTGCATTCGTCGGCAAATGAGCGCTGAAACGCGTACAGGCCGTCCAAACGCTTTTGCTCTGCTGCCTCTTTTTCGATGCGCTTGCGGGCGGTGTTCAATGCAGATACAACGCCTTTGCGCGTGTCTGCCTTAAGAGAGCGCTCCAAGGAAGGAAAGGTGGATGTATTTGCGCACGCCAACATCGTGCGAATCTCTTCGACCGTTTGCGCATGACCCGTTGCACTTTGTCCTACACCGCGAATTGCGCGTGCCATGTTCACCAATTCCTTCCCGTAAAAAACAATGCCCGCACGTTGTGCGGGCATTAAAGCTTGCATAAAAAGGCTTACTTAAATGCCTTTTCCTTAATTTTAGCAGCCTTGCCAACCTTCTTACGGATGTAGTACAGCTTAGCACGACGAACCTGACCACGGCGAGCAATCTCGATGAGCTCAATCTTCGGAGAATGAACCGGGAAGGTACGCTCAACGCCAACGTTGAAGCTGATCTTACGAACCGTGAAGGT
>CAKUDT010000305.1 GCA_934645125.1 uncultured Eggerthellaceae bacterium | reverse complement strand
CCGCAGTTTCGCACGCGTCTTGCAACGCTCCATCATATGACACCCACGCGATTTCCTGCACGGGCAACTCCTTTCCTCTAACGCCATTGCGCCCTTGCGTCGTTCTCTACCGGCCGAAGCGCCCGACAGATGTGAAGCGAAGGCGGCGAAAATCCCGAGCACACCTTTCGATGCTTGCGACCCGGCGCTTGCCCAGCAAGGGCGGAGCGAAGGGCGCAATGATTCCGAGCGCGGCTTTCAGCGCTTCCATCCCGACGCTTGCCCGGCAAGGACGAAGCGAAGGCTGCGAAGCTTCTGAGCGAAGCCCTTGCCGGGTAAGCACCAAACCTTCTTCACCTTCGCGCTTCGGCGCCTTCTTACTCCTCGTCTTCGAAGTACATGTTCTCCACGTAGTACTCGTTAAACGCCGGCGTGGTGGACAGCTCAATGTAGCGGCACTCGGAAGAAACGCTGTTCAGGGCGTCGGCCGCCGCATGAGACAGCACCGCCTGAGTCGCGCCTTCAAGCGACGAGTTGCCCACGCTGCGCGTCCGCGACAAAAGCTGCGACGGGAAAAGCCCAATGGCAGCTGCGTTTTCCAAGTTCAGATACTCGCCGAAACCGCCTGCGATCAGCACTTCCTGAATGTCGTCGCACTCAATGCCCAAATCCTCAATCATAACCAGCACGCCCGAAAGCACGGCCGACTTCGCCAACTGCAGGCAGCGCACGTCTTTCTGGCTTACCACCACATCGCCGTGGATGCGGAAGAACACGCAGTCGTCGTCTTCGTCCAGGCAAGCAGCCAAATGTTCGGGCAGCTCGTCATCGTCGGCAAAGCGACCCGTCTCATCCACCACGCCCAAGCGCACCAGGCACGCAATGGCGTCAATCAGGCCCGTGCCGCAAATGCCCACCGGCTCCGCGTTGCCAATCGTGGAATAGCTCAAACCGCCTTCGTCGATGACAACTTTCGAGATGGCACCTGGATATGCCGGCATGCCGCAACGGATGTTAGCGCCCTCGAACACCGGGCCCGCCGCCGTGGCGCACGAAACCGCGCCCGTCTTGCAACCCAGCGCCATTTCGCCGTTCGTGCCCAGGTCAATCAGCAGCGTGGGGGCGTCTTTCTGCAAAAGATGCACGGCCATAATGCCGCAGGTGATGTCGCCGCCCACGTAACCCGCCAGGCAGGGCGCAAAAATCGGCTTCGGCAGCGCATCGAAGAACGGATCAGCCAGCGCTTCGGGGCCGCCGAAAAGCGAAAGCGCCTCGTAAGGCGCCGTGCCAATGGGAGTCGGATCCACGCCCGCCGCCAAAGATTCCATGGTGGTGTTGCCCGCAATAAGGAAGCGTTTCACCTGTTCAGGAGTTGCCTTCGCATCCTTGAACACTTGCTTTGCCATAGAGGCAAGCGCGTTGCAGATCAGCGCGCGTTGCGCCTCAAGCATGCCATCCACGCACGCGGAAATACGGCTCACCACATCGGCGCCATAGGCAATTTGCGGGTTCGATTTGCCCGTAGTAGCCAAAATGTCGCCCGTCTTCAGGTCAATCAAACGCATGGCAACCGTAGTCGTTCCAATGTCCACCGCAAGCGCTAGGCCCTCTTCGCAATCGCGCTCGTCGCGCGGCCACGCCTCGAACGCGCCCGCAACGCTCACGACCATGTCCTTCGGCGACTCCAGAATTACTTCCATGCCGTCTTCAACAACGTTTTGGCAAGCCAGCTCGTAACCCACCACGCCTTTGCGGCTTGCCAGCACCCGGCACTTCTTGCAGCGGCCAATGCCACCGCACGGCGCATCGATATGCTCGCCACCATCGCGAATCGCCGCAAGAACGGTCGTCCCTTCCGGAACCACCACTTCCCGTTTGCCGTCTTCACCCGAAATGTACAACGTCACGTCCATGGCTTACCTCTCTTTAAACCCCAACGCTTCCCCCTTTCCCGAAGTATACCATTTCGCCTGAGAAACCTACCCTTAACGCAAGAATGGCATTCTTATACATTGGCATCTGTCACGCGGTTTACTATAATGCGCGGATAGATACATGACGGAGGCGCGATCGCCATCAGTACCTTCACCACCGCTCGGGAAAGCGGGAAGGGAAAGGGACGCATCGCCGAAGGACCGCACCGCATTCCCGTGCGACGGCCCTGGGGTTCAGGGAAATACCCTGTTCACTGTCGCAAAAGCAAGCGGAGAGCTGTCATGGTTTTGGTTCAAGGGACGTTGACGCACCGATCCTTTGGCGAGCCATGATGCGCGCAGGCGGGCTCTCCATTAAAGAAAGGGAAAACGGTGTTCGTCAATACATTTTGGGCATTAGTGCCCCCCATCGTCGCCATTGTTTTGGCGCTTATCACGAAAGAGACGTTCAG
>CAKUDT010000304.1 GCA_934645125.1 uncultured Eggerthellaceae bacterium | reverse complement strand
TCATCGGGCAGTTCAAACTGAGCCGCATCAAGGCTATTCGCCTCTGACTGCAGGGTAGATAACTCCTCGTTCAGTCGTCTGAGCTTTTCCTCAGCGGCTCCTTCCCGTTTCACGCAATCAATCTTTCGCCTTTCAGCAACTTCGTACTGCTCACGCAGTTCAGCAAGGCGCTTGTTGCCCTTCAGGAACTCTTCAAGCTCGCACGCCAATCGCTCAACGCTTGATTCGGCGCTAATCACATCTATCTTGTCGAAGGAAATCTCCAGCAGCCGGCCGCACGCCCTCCATTTACCCTCGGCAAGTGCACGTTTCTTGTCGATTTCTTTCCTTTGCTTTGAGAGCTCCGCATGCTCTGCCACCAACTTCGCCAAACGCTTGGTTAAATGTTCAATGGTTGCTTCGTTGGAAAAGCCAATAACGTTGCAATCGTTATGTGCGCGGCCATGGGAGCCTTTGAATTTACGGCGCATCTGCCCAGTCTTAGTGATGCGCAAATCATCTCCCCGCAAGTCGCGCGGATCCTCAACACACAAAGCATCGTGGTTTTCATCAGCCAAAACACGCGATAACCACGGTGCAAACGGACTTTCTTTGTCTAAGTCAAGCTTACTTGCAACGCCGCCATCACGATAGTTGCCGATTGTTTTATTGGAAACATCGATTCCCCGAAAACTCACTCTAGCTCCAAGCTTCACTGAATCGATACTTTGGCTCAACTCATCATAGCGCGCGCGATCAACCAGCACGGTGCGCGAAAGAGCGTGAAGGCATATTTCTATAGCATCTCGCCACGAGGATTCCTCATCTTTAATCTCCATGAGCTCGCCCGCAAAAGGCAAATCCTCCACACTCATGCCGGAGGCAGCTGCCATTGCGTCGCGCGCCTCGCTTAGCTCGCGAGGAATGTTTCCGCGATGGCTTCGGTAGTACGCCAAATCCAAGCGGGTTTCTTCGGCTTCCCTCTCAATTTCGCCTTCCGCAACAACAACTCTGTCGCGCCCTTCATCAATTTGCGCTTTAAACTCGTCGTAGCCGTCTATGTACTCACGCGCAATTTCCTGCAACGCCGCAAAGGATTCAGCATCACAAGGCACTTCCATGTCCGCATCTGAAACCGCTTTGCGAAGCGAAAAGAGATTATCGTTACGAAAGTCTCGTTCTTTCTTGGCAGCTTCTATACGAGCCTCCAGGGTTTTCGCTTTGCCGGCACCAGCCTCCTCCATTTGGGCCTGAAGCTGCTTTACCAGAGCCTCGGCTTCCTGAACATGCCGCTTTTCATCCTCAAGCTGGGATTTCGCAGCTTCCGCTTCTGCCGCTACACTGGCTTGCACCTGAGCCACCACTTCCGCGCGACGATGTTCAAGCCATCGCGATAAAGAGCTTGTCTTATCGTTTGCATCGCCCACGCGTTCGCAAAGGGCAAAAAATGCCGTCGCCTCATCGTATGACTTCTTTTTATCAACGATTGGCTCAAGAATGCGGCGTTGCTCCAAAGCCTTGAGCATCTGCTCGTGCACCTTCGAATGGTTGTCGAATTCTTCCAGAGCTTTGTCTGCGCGCTCATAGGTATGCGGCCGCTCCAGCACTAGCTCGTTGAAAAGCGCACTCACAGTCTTGAAGTCTTTGCCCGATCGAATGCGCGCAAGCAGCTCCATAAGCGCCTGACCTTGGTCTTCGTCCCCAATGCTCAGCGACCGATACACGCAGTTCAAGAACTCACTGCGACTGTTGTGTTGACGCGCGTTTGGCAATACTTTCTCTATGGATCGCTTGTCGAATTTCTTGCCCGCCACCTGCGACAACACCGAAAGATCAAGCAACTCGTTGGCAGTAACAAACTTGGTATTGCTTCCGTCCACAAAATCGCACTCGGGAGTCAGATAATAGAGCTTCGCGGCGGTAAAGTAGTCGCCCAGCGCGTCAATGAAAGTGGCGCTTATCGCCGTCCAACGGGAGCAGGAATTATCGCGCAGCACGCGCGCCACTTCCGCGCCCGCCGCTTCATCGTATACAGAGTCCAACATGCCGCGCGCATACGTATGCAGAGTACGTTTGCCGGAGCCGAAGCCCGAGCCAGCGCCGCGACCACCGACGTTAGAAGCATCATTGAAACGGGGCGCACGCATCATTATTTCATCGTAAGCGTCTTGCAATGTGGACTTACCCGTGCCAGAACCGCCTGAGATTACTGTCACAGCAGCGTTTTCGAAATCGTTTGCGAAGTATGCTTCGGAAACACCATCAAAAGTACCCCAGTTGATAAGCTGAACACGGTACAGCTGCCACTGGTTTTCCATAGATGTTCCTTCGAACAGGCTTGCCGTCATGCTACTCACCCCGTTCCTCTTCGAGCTCTTCGATGCTGTTC
>CAKUDT010000303.1 GCA_934645125.1 uncultured Eggerthellaceae bacterium | reverse complement strand
GATCCACCCGTGTCGGAGCCAAGCGTCATGGTGCACGTACCAGAAGCAACGGCCGCCGCGGAACCGCCCGAAGAGCCGCCGGGAACGCGCCCAAGATCCCACGGGTTGCACGTATGACCGAACGCGGATGTCTCTGTGGAAGAACCGAACGCGAACTCGTCCATGTTCAGCTTGCCCAGAGGAATGCCGCCCTGGTCAATAATGCGCGCAACACACGTAGCCGTGTACGGCGAAACGTAATTTTCCAGCATGCGGCTTGCACACGTGGTATGCGTGCCAATCAAATTCATGTTGTCCTTGAACGCCACCGGCACGCCCGCCAGCAGGCCGGCGCGGGACAAATCGCCTTCTGCAATTGCAGCATCCACGCGATCGGCTGCAGCAAATGCCAGGTCAGGGCACGTTTCCAAGAAAGCATGAATCTGCTGGTCAACGGTGTTCACGCGCTCCAAAGCGTTTTCCGCTACTTCGCGCGCCGTGAACTCTTTAGCGCGCAGACCCGCCTGAATCGAGGCGATGTCCATCAAAGCGAAATCGGTCATTAGCAATCGCCCCCTTCGCCCAAAATGGAAGGAATTAGAAAGCAGCCGTCCTGGCGCGCCGGCGCGTTCGACAGCGCAACATCCTGCGTGAAGCTTTCGCCTTCCACATCTTCGCGCATGACGTTCGACAAGCTTCCAATCGGGTGAAACGTGGGCTCAACGCCCTGCAGATCGTACTGCATAATGGGCTGCAGCGTATCGATGATGCTGTTCAGATCAACGGTCGAAGAGGCCACTTCCTCTTCCGTCAAGCCAATGCGCGCGTATTCCGCAATGCGGCGCACATCGCTTTCGGTGACATACTGTTCCATGAAATCGTTCTTCCTCGCATTCCTACCATATATCGCTTGCGCAGCGCAACGAACCTGCCGCACGTTCGCGCGAAAGCGGCGCACTCGTCGTCTGCCGTAACGCAGGGGCAAGCGAACCCCTCCGCTCATTCGCGCGGCCGAAACCGCCCGCACGCGCATCGCTCTTTAACGCAACGCAGCGCACCGCTGGTTTCCCCGCGATGCGCAGCGCATAAAATCTGCCGTGCTACAGTTTACCCGATAGTCTGCACCGCAAACGGCGACGACCCTTCCGCATAAGTAAACGTCACAGAATCACCCGCTTCGAACAGAATGATTTCCGGAAGTGCGGCAACCGAGAAATCATACATTGCCTTGGAGCCGTCGAGCGTGACGTAATAATGCGTGTTGCCGTCGATGACAATCGGCACCATCTTGGCAATAGTTCCGCTAGCCGGCTTGCCCACAATCACTTCCTGCGAAGACGACACATCAATTCCGTTCGTTGCCAAAAGCGTCATGTAATTCGCCTGGCAGTCAGCCACGGTGTCGCCAATGGCAACAATCTGGTAGCTCTTGATGTCAACCATGGCAAATTTCTTTACCAGGCCTTCGCCATCTTTCAGTGCCATGAAGTACGTCGGCTGATCTGCCACATTAATCAAAATGGGGAAGGTCGCCGTGTAACGCAAGTTCTGCACCTGGCCTTCCGCCGAGCTCATGGCCGATGTTTCCGTGGCACCCGCCACCGAATAGAAGTGCGTCTCTTGCGTGCGCTGGTTGATAAGCACGAAACCGATGATGGAGCTATCGGAAGTCACCGAAGTCACGCCCGTGTATACCCACACATCATCGTCTTTCGCCAGGTAGTTGTAACCCAGTTGAGAAGAATTGCCCGGCGTGGTCTGCACAACGCCCGACTGACCCAACCACGAGTTGAACCAGCCGTTGTTCAGCGAACCGTACCAGTTGTACTGCTGGATAAGCAGCTCAGCCGGATACGCGCGGTCAACCCACTGGGGAACCTCATCGATCGAGAGGTCCTGGCATTCGCCCGTTACGGCATCGCACAGGATAACACGATGGATGGTGGTGCCGCCAAACAGACCAATCGTACGAGTCTGAACAGGGCAAATCCACCACGGATGGCCGTCCTCGTCAATCTCGAACGATTTCTCGTCGAACATGTAGAACGGGTACTTTAGCTGTATGTAGCGGTCGATGTTGCGCGCCAGCGGCTCGGAAGCGGAGTACTTCACGCCCTCGCCTTCGGGCAAGCTCACAATCTGCGCATCCTGCGTGGTCATGTCAACCAACGCGTACGCAGGCAAGCCCTCGGAGCGGTTCGACAGCCACTTGAACAGGTCGGCATAACCCAGTGGGCTCACGCGCACCGGCGTTCCCTTATAGTTGATCTGACTGTACAGCGGGTCAATCTCGAACTGGCTTACATACGAAGGAATAGTACCCATTTCCTTGTTGCCCAAAAGCTCGGCCGTGGAGCGGTCGATAATGGGAATCTCGGAGTAGTTGACTTC
>CAKUDT010000302.1 GCA_934645125.1 uncultured Eggerthellaceae bacterium | reverse complement strand
AATCTCAGGCTGGTACATATATAGGTAACTAGTTTCAGGGAAAGGCCCTGGAACATCCAACAAGGAGGAAACAAACAATGGAGACAACGATTGTTCTCGCCGCTCTGAAGGTCGTAGGCTACGGCCTGGGCACCCTGGGCCCTGGTATTGGTCTGGGTCTTGCAGCTTATGGTATGTGCGTCGGTTCCGCACGTCAGCCCGAGCTTGCTGGCAAGCTGTTCACCAACGCCCTGATCTTCGGCGCTTTGGCTGAAGCTTTGGCCTTGATCGGCTTTGTTACCACCTTCATCTTCTAGTTCTTGCTAAGCAAACACATCGAATTAAGAAGGAAGGTGGAATGGTGAAAACAGGAAAGAAACTGCTGGCCGCAACAGGCTTGGCGTCTGCCCTCGTTTGCGCGCTTCCAACCTTCGCGTTTGCGGCAGAAGAGGGTGGCATTTCAGCAATCCTGCCGGACATGAATGAGTTTGTTCCTATGCTCATCGCCTTCATCATCATTGTTGTTGTGCTGGCCAAATTCGGCTGGCCCATGTTTGAAGGCATCATGGTTCGTCGCGAGACTGCCATCAAGGAAAGCCTGGAGAAATCCGAGGCTGCTCGCATCGAAAGCGAGAAGTTGCTGGAAGAGTACAAACAGCAGCTCGCCGAAGCAAAAGCGCAGGCGTCTCAAATCGTTGCTGACGCAAAGAAGGCCGGCGAATCTGTTAAGGCCGACATCGAGGGCAAAGCCCAGGTGGAAGCCGCTAACATGATTGAGAAGGCGAAAGTTGCCATTGAGGCCGAAAAGAAGCAGGCAGTGCATGAGCTGCAAAGCTCCGTTACCGACTTGACGGTTTCTGTTACGGCTCGCATCGTGGGTGAAGATTTAAGCGACGATGAGCATCGCGCAATCATCGAACGCTACGTGAACGAGGCAGGTAGCTTCAATGCCGAATAACCGCCACCTTGAACAAGGAAAAGTTCTTACGTATGCATCTGTCCTGCTTGACAGCGCATACGAGGCTGGTGGCCAAGACGCCGTTCTCGAGGTGCGCGACCAGTTCGAAACCATCGTCAAGGTGATTCGTTCGAACATGGACCTTGCAGGCGCATTGAGCGACACCTCTGCTGAGCCCGCGCGTCGTGCGGATGTTGCGCGCGGCACGTTTGCGGCGTGCAACCAGGCTTTGGCTGAAACGCTGGCCGTCATGGCAGAGCGCGGCGATGTTGACCTGGTGAACCGCATTTACGCGAGCTTTGTGGAGCAGCTTGAACGCAAGTTGAACGTTGCCATTGTGGACGTTACCACGGTAGTTCCTCTGGACGATCATCTGCGTGAGGTAATTATCAATAAGGTTGAGGCCGATTTGGGATCCAAGATCGTTCTTCGCGAGCGCCTTGATAAGTCCCTTCTTGGCGGCATTCTTATAACAGCAGGCGGTAAGCGCATTGACGCTTCGGTGGCTAGCAAGCTCGAAGTTGCGCGCACCGCACTTAAACAAACTACGGACGGAGGTGAATGCTAGTGACTGAAATCACCGCACAGTCCATCAACGATGCTTTGCGTCAGCAGCTCGACAAGCTGGATACCAGCGTTGAGACGCGTGAAGTAGGTACCGTTATCTCGATCGGCGACGGTATTGCGCGTATCGATGGATTGAAAGACGCCATGGCAGGCGAACTTCTGGAATTCGTCGGGGCGAATGGTCAATCCGTATTCGGCTTGGCTCAGAACCTTGAAGAAGACGAAGTGGGCGCCGTTTTGCTGGGCGATGTCACCGCAATCAAGGAAAACGATCAAGTTAAAACAACGGGTCGTATCGTTGAGGTTCCGTCGGGCAAGGAAATGCTCGGCCGCGTAGTGAACCCCCTCGGTATGCCTATCGATGGCAAGGGCCCCATTAAGGCCGAAGGCTATCGCCCCGTTGAATTCAAGGCTCCGGGTGTTATCTCCCGTAAGCCGGTTCACGAGCCCATGCAGACGGGTATCTTGGCTATTGACTCCATGATTCCTATCGGACGTGGCCAGCGTGAACTTATCATTGGCGACCGTCAGACCGGTAAGACTTCGGTTGCGGTAGATGCCATCATCAACCAAAAGGGTCAGAACATGATCTGCATTTATGTTGCAATCGGCCAGAAGGCATCCACGGTTGCAAATATCTGCCAGACCTTCGAGCGTTACGGCGCCATGGAGTACACCATTGTTGTTTCCGCTACGGCTTCTGATTCTGCACCGCTGCAGTACATCGCTCCTATGGCGGGCGCTGCAATTGGCGAATACTTCCTGTACAACGGCGAAGATGGCCAGCCGGCTTCTGCTACGAACCCGGGCCGTCACGTGCTCATCGTCTACGATGACCTGGCCAAGCAGGCAGTTGCTTACCGCCAG
>CAKUDT010000301.1 GCA_934645125.1 uncultured Eggerthellaceae bacterium | reverse complement strand
TTTCTGAATTTTCTCCTATATTCTGCTTTGAGCGGCAACGATCTTCAGACTTGCGCAGCGCATGCCAATCAAAGGGCGGCAAACACGCCATGCACCGCATAGCATAAACACGCCGTGCACCCGCGTAGCGAGTGGTTTACTTCCCACTGCGCCCGCGCGCCGGGCAGACTCGGATACTGCGAGTCGGGGTGAGGGGCGAGAGAAACGAGTCCGTTGTCCGCCGTGCGTCGAGCACCCCGCGCTCTGGGCAGTCTGGCAGGCTCACGAGCCTATAAAAATCGGGACCGCATGCATAAAGCAAGCAGCCCCGATCAAAACACCCAGCTTTCAGGCAACCAACGCCAACGCCCGAGCTCAGACAACCGTCAAATGCAACTATCCCAAAATGCCGATAATGTTCCAAACCAGAATAGCAATAACCAAAACCGGCGCCAGGAACTTAATCATAACAACCCATGCCTTTTCCGCACGGAACGGCGAGTTGAGCTTGATTTCCTCGATAAGATCCTTCGGAGTAATAATCCATCCAACAAAAACGCAGATCAAAAGCGCCACAATGGGCATCAGAACCGAATTGGAAATAAAGTCGAAGAAGTCCAGAATCTCCATACCGAAGAAGCGGATGTCCGAAAGGCCGTTGTAACCCGCGTTCACGAAGCAGCCCACCAGAACAACCCACAGAATGCAGGCAATAAGCGACTTACGGCGCGACCACTTCAAACCGTCGGAAATAATGGAAACGCACGTCTCCGTTAGCGAGATGGCGCTGGTCAAAGCGGCAAACGTAACCAACAGGAAGAAAACGAAGCCCAAAATGACCGCCGCATTGCCCATACCCGCAAAAACCTGCGGCAACGTGACAAACATCAGCGAGGGGCCGGCAGAAGTCGGCGCGCCACCCATAACCGCGAAAGCGGCTGGAACAATCATGAAGCCCGCAATCAGGGAAACAAGCAGGTCAAAGCCAGCAATGCGCGTGACCGACGACGTCAGGCACTCATCGCGATGCACGTACGAACCATACGTGATCATAATGCCCATAGCCAACGACAAGCTGTAGAACATCTGACCCATAGCATTCAGCACCAGGTCAGCAGAAAACTGGCTGAAGTCGGGGATCAGGTAGTACGCAATGCCCTCCATAGCACCTGGCTGCATTGCAACGTAAACAGCAATAGCAACCGCCATAATCAAGAGCGCCGGCATCATGATCAAGTTCGCTTTCTCAATACCCTTTTTCACGCCCAGCGCAACAATAATGAACACCAGCGCCATGAATACCAGCATCCACGCGTAGCTTTCCATGGGGCCATACAGGAAGCTTGTGAAGAACGCACCGCCATCGGCAAGCGTGTTCGGGTCAACCGACAGAAACGAAACCATGTACTTGACAACCCAACCGCCAATAATGCAGTAATACGGCGTAATGATGAACGGCACTAACGATGCCAAAACGCCAATGAGTGCGAATTTCTTGCCATAAGCGCTGAATGCGCCGATAGCAGAAAGACGCGTCTTGCGGCCAAGCGTGATCTCCAGCAGCAGCAAGGAAACACCAAAAGTGAAGGCCAAGATGAAGTACGTGAAAATGAATGTACCGCCGCCAAATTTAGCGGCCAAATACGGGAAGCGCCACAGGTTGCCCAAGCCAACGGCCGAGGCAGCGGCGGCCAAAATAAATGCAGTCTTATTTGACCACGTAGAACGCTTTTCGTTTGAATTAGAACTCACACAGACCTTCTTTCTTCCAATCTTTCCAGCCCAATACTCTCCCACTTAAACCCATCGGGGCTTTGCCGACTCCCTTTGGCAAGCCCCGATGTCAGACAAAACGCTATTTCGCAACAACGTTAACCAAACGACCAGGGACAACAATCACTTTCATCACGTTCTTGCCCTCGATGTCCTTAGCAACGGCAGCCAAAGCAGCCTGCTTAAACTCGTCTTCGGTCGCGCCGGCAGAAATAACCAGCTTCGCGCGCACCTTGCCGCAAACCTGAACAGCAATTTCAACCTCGTCGGCCTTAGCCTTCTCGGGATCCCACGTGGGCCATGCGCTCAAATGCACGCTCTCTTCGTTGCCCAGCACGTCGCGGTACAGCTCTTCCGCCCAGTGTGGAACAATCGGCGCCAGCAACTTCACAATAACGCTTGCCACTTCCGCATCAAGCGCGCTCAAGTGCTCGCAACCCTTGCGCGTCTGCGCGTCAACGCCGCGCAGGTAATCGCCCGCCGCGTTGCACAACTCCATAACGGCGCTGATAGCGGTGTTGAAGTTGTTGCGACCGAAGTCGTCGGTCACCTTGCCCACCACGCGATGACGCTCGCGCATCAGAGTCTTGGCCAGCTCGGCGCCCTTTTCCTCGCCCACGCTCTTCTGGAAAAGTGTT
>CAKUDT010000300.1 GCA_934645125.1 uncultured Eggerthellaceae bacterium | reverse complement strand
TTTACCACTACGTATACGGTGACGGTTGCGGATATGGCAGCTGGCTCTGTGGTGAATACGGTGACCGGCTCGGCTGATAACCCGACGAACGACCCGACCACGGTTACGCCTGGTCAGGAGACCACGACCACGGTTACGCCAGTGTCGAGCATGAACGTGACCAAGGTTATTACGAGCAAGCCCGAGAACGGCAAGACTTACGTTCTGGGCGAGAAGATTGCGTACCGCGTGACCGTGACGAACACGGGCAACGTTGAGCTCACGAACATCGTTTTGAACGACACGTTAGTGCCGCTTGAGCCAATCGAGCGCTTGGCGCCGGGTGCTTCTCAGGATATCGATTACACGTACACCGTGACAGAGAAGGACGTTGCGGCTGGTACGGTGGTCAATACGGTAACGGGTACGGGCACGACGCCGGGTGACTCCAATACGCCAACGGCTACTGATACGAGCGAAGTCAGCACGAAGGTGAACACCGAAGTCATTGACGACAACCCCACGCCGCTGGCAACGCACGATGGCCATTCGTGCTGGGTGCATTGGCTCATGCTTCTGGGCATTTTGCTCACGCTGATTTACGGTATTGCCACGGTGGTTCGTCGCAAGAAGTTTGCCGATGATGTGGCTGCTCTTGACAAGGAACTCACGGGTGCAGCTCCCGCTGACAAGCCCGAAGCCAAGAACGACTCCGAAGCAGAGGCAGAGGCCAAGCCCGAAGCCGAAGCTGAGACCGACACGACCGCGACCGACGCCGAACAAGGAAAGGAGGAATAGTCATGAAAAAGTCAAACGTTATTGTTTTCGCAATTGCCGCTGTTCTTTCCGTTTTCTTGCTGTGGTTGTGGTACTTCCTGGGCTTCAACCAGATTGACAGCCCGCTTGACCTGGTCATCTCCATTATTTGGTGGGTGGTGATCGTGGCGCTGATCGCAGGCGTTGTCAAAGTGGAACAGACGCGCCGCGAAAAGATCCGTACGACCTATGTGGGCACCGGCTTCCTGTTCAACAGCGAAGCCGGCACCGTGGGCCTATCTGGACAGGGTGCAGTGGACGCCATTGAGCGCATCATTGCGAACCTGAAGTACGATTTCACGAACGCGTCCCTTGAGGACGAGACGAAGGCTGCCATCAAGACGGTTGTGCGCACCAAAACGTACAAGCCGGCAGAGAGCGAAGACGCGCAGCCTACGTGGGAAGGCGAAGTGTGTTTGGCCATCCCTGGCGCGGAAGCGAAGCCGTTTGCTTCCAAGGAAGAGCTTGTGGCGCTGCTTGCATAGTGCGTGCGTTCTGAAAGCGCAGGTAGCTGCGCAAAGAGTACGTTCGAATCGGCCCTGGGCAAAAGTCCGGGGTCGATTTTTGTGCCCCCTTTGCCGTTGCGCCGATTCGTCCTTGAGATGTGCGGTCTTTTCGTAACCCTGCCACGCGCCGCGGCTCGCCGCGCCTGCGTCACCGCACCCCCTTCGCAAAAATTAATAACATTTCATCAACTTTGACCAACTAGGCTCTTGCTTGGTGAAATTCGTGATAATATGATGATAGTAAACCCGTCGGCCTCTGCTGCAAGCTCACTGACGGGTCTTTTTTATATAGGGAGCCGTTATGCAATACGAAAAGCCTTTTGCAACTTTTGATGATCAGGTTGATTTGCTGCTGAGTCGAGGCATGCAGGGCGATAAGGCGGTAATTCGCGATCATTTAGTTGACGTAGGCTATTATCGCCTGAGCGGGTATTGGCATATTTTCAAACAGGAAGATAATTCGTTTAAGCCGGAAACTACTTTTGAGAAAGTATGGAATATCTATACGTTTGACCGTCAATTACGGCTCATCGTGTTGGATGCTGTCGAGCGCGTTGAGGTTTATTTTCGAACGCAGCTAGCTTACGAGCTCGCAAAAAATACAGGTCCCTTTGGCTTTCTTGAGCAAGAGAATCTTCCAAGGCTCAATAATCAAAAATATGAAAAGTTCATTGAGAAATGCAAAGGCAAGGTTTCTTTTTCTAGAGAGCCGTTCATTGTCCATTTCAGGGATAAGTACGGTGATTCCCATGACTTACCACCTTATTGGATGCTTGTGAACACCATGGATTTTGGGCAAATGCTTACGCTTTATAAAGGTGCATCGGTTCAGATTAGGAACAAACTCGCTAAAGACCTGGGGCTTTCTGCAAGAGTTCTTGAATCATGGCTGGTTTCTTTGAATACGGTGCGCAATATATGCGCACACCATGGCAGGCTTTGGAATCGTGTTGCTGGCAATCGACCCATGGTCCCTCGCGATAATCGTTGGCATATTCCTTTTGAAGTATCGCCTGATCGGCTCTTTTGCGCTCTCACCATTCTCAGCTATTTACTTGAAAATATTGCCCCCAACACCGCTTGGCGAAGAAGGTTATTCGAACTGTTTGCAGAATATC
>CAKUDT010000299.1 GCA_934645125.1 uncultured Eggerthellaceae bacterium | reverse complement strand
ACGATGGAGCTTTTCTTGCGGCTCCAACCCCACTGATCCATGCCGAACGCAATAAGGTTCTCGAACACCGCGATAACGGTCGAAAGCGCCGCAAACGACATGAACAGGAAGAACAACGTGCCCCACAGCTGGCCAAGCGGCATTTGCTCGAAGATGTTGGGCAGCGTGATGAACGCCAGGCCAGCGCCCGAACCGGGCTCAACGCCGAAGGCGAAGCAGGCAGGGAAGATGATCAGGCCGGCAAGCAGCGCCACGGCAGTGTCAAGAATGCCAATGGTGGTTGCCTCGCCGAAAAGGCTGCGGTCCTTGCCAATGTAGCTGCCGAAAATAGCCATGGAGCCCATGCCAATAGACAGCGTGAAGAAGCTCTGACCCATGGCGGCGTAAATGGCATCTGCCGCTGTTGCAGGGTCGCAGAAGATCTTGGAGAAGTCGGGTTTCAGGTAGAACGCAATGCCTTCCAGGGCGCCTTCGCCCAGCGTAACGGCACGTACGACCAAAATCAAAATGAGCGCAAACAAGCCCACCATCATGAAGCGCGTGACGTTTTCAACGCCCTTGCGCACGCCCAAGCTGCACACTACGGCGCCAATGATGATTACCACGAAGCACCATAAAATCAGCTCGCCGGGGTTGCCTAGCATGGCGGTGAACGTGGCGGCACTGCTTTCGGCGGTTACGCCCACGAACTGGCCCGCTGCTGTTTTCACGGCATAGTTTAAGAACCAGCCGGCAACAACGGTGTAAAACATCATAAGCAGCGCGTTGCCCGCAATGGCAATCCACTTATAGATGTGCCACTTCGACCCTTTCGGCTCCAGCGCGTCGAACGCCTTCGCAATGCCTTTTTGACTGCCGCGGCCCACGGCGAATTCCATGGCCATAATAGGAAGGCCCAGGATAACCAGGAAAATCAGGTACAGCAGCACGAACGCGCCGCCACCATATTCTCCGGTGATATACGGGAAACGCCAAACGTTACCCAAGCCGATTGCGCATCCTGCGCTGATAAGGATGAAGCCCAGTCGGCTCCCGAACTTTTCGCGTTCCTGCACGTGCATACTCCTCTATACGGTCACTACGGTTGCTTTTGCTCAAGGGTAAGCGTGATAGTTGTACCCTTTGCAGCCTTTCCCGTTTGCGATTGAGAAGCGACTCTTGCCGAATCGTCTTCCTGTCCGCTTACGGAAACGTTGAACCCGGCGGCACTCAGAGCACTTTTCGCCTGGCTGAGCGTTTTGCCCACTACATTGGGGATGTCAACTTCAGCGCTCGCGGGGTCTTCGCCCAAGCTTACCACAATCGTAACGGTTTCACCCTTCTCAAGCTTGCCGCCATTCGGGCTTTGGCTGATAACCAGCCCCTCGGAGACCGAGCTGCTATGCTGTGTTTTCACGTTCACACTGAAACCGGCTGCAGAAAGCGCCGATTCCGCGCCGCTTTGCGAATAGCCCACTACGCTGGGGACGGTCACGTTTTCCGCGCCCAATGACAAGATGTACTCAACGGTGTCGCCCTTTGTTACCGTTTCGCCGGCAGCGGGGGATTGCTCGATAACGTGGTTCACGTCAACGTCGGCGGAATACTCGGCGGTACCCGCGCGTGCAACCAGGCCCGCTTTGGTCAGGGCGTCCTGGGCCTCCTTAGCGGTCATGTTGTCCAGGCTGGGCACAACAACTTGCTCGGCGCCCAGGGAAACGGTGATGTTGACTTTAGAGCCCTTTGCGGCTTTCGACTTTGCTGTGGGGTTCTGCTTGATCACTTCGCCGTCTTTCGCATCGGCATCGTAGGATTTATCGGTGGCGCCCAGCTCAAAGCCAGCAGCCTTAAGCGCCGTCGTTGCTTCGCGCGAGGTCATGCCCACCACTTTGGGCACTTCGATCTCTTCGCCGCTGCTTGAACCAAGCATCTTGAAGCCGCCGAAGGCAAGCAGCGCCACAACTATCACGGCAATAATGCCGCCCACCACGGTACGGCGGGAAACGCCGCCCTTCGGCTCTTCGTCAAGGGCGTTGTTGTGGCGATAGCTGCGGTTCGATGCCGCGTTACCCGCCGATCCAGCGCCCATAACGGCGCTCTCAGATGCAGGCAGCACGGCGGTTTTGTCCAGCGGGCTGCGTCCTGCGTAGCCGCCGTTTTGCGCAGCGGCGCCACCCGGCAACACCATGGTGGCTCCCGCAGGTCCTGCCTGCACGCCGTTGCCCAGATAAGCAGTTTTCGCAGATGAAGACACATTTCTAGAGAAGTTGGGCGTGCGTCCCGCCAAGTAATCGTTCAGGGCGGCACGCATTTCCTGCGCGCTTGAGAAGCGGTCGCGCGGGTTCTTCTCCAGCGCTTTCATGATGATCCCTTCAAGCACGGGATCGAGATTGGGATTGAAATCGCTGGGGTAGGGCGGCAGCTCGTTGACCTGCTTCATTGCCACGCTAATGGCATCGGGGCCA
>CAKUDT010000298.1 GCA_934645125.1 uncultured Eggerthellaceae bacterium | reverse complement strand
ATCGTGCGCATGGTGCTGATGATTGCAATCTTTCGCGCAATCATCGTGATGCCCGTACACCATTTCGGGATGCTCGGTGCACATCTGGCAGCTGTGGCTGCAATCGCAACGATCGCGCTGGCACAGCTCATGGATGCGCAGGCCCTCCTGTGCGGCACTGCGACGACGCACCGCGAAATCAATGACGAAGCCCATGACCATGCCAATGATCAGCTTTGTAACAAGAACGCCGGCAATCGTCCCCATAGGAGCTTGCTCGGCAATGAAAATGGGCAACATCTCGTCGGACGTGGATAGATACACTGCAAACAACGTGCCCAACGTGATAACGCGCCCCGCGTAAAGCGTAGAAGCAGCAGCAGAGAAACCGCATTGGGGAACCACGCCCAGAACAGCGCCGATGGCAGGACCGGCCGCGCCCGCCTTGCGCACCGCCTCCTGCGTTTTTGTTCCCGTTTTGTGCTCAAGCCATTCCATGACGAGATACGTCACAAAGAGAAATGGGATGAGTTTCAAAGTATCGATAGCGGCATCGGCCAGCACATCAAGAGCTATGTCAATAAATTCTTCCATAAGACGCATTCTAGCAGAACGATTTGCGCTTAAAGCTCAAGCAAGACCAACGAAATGCGAATCTCCTTAAAAGTTTCCATAATCAAACAATTGGACAGGGCAAGGACGGGCACACGAAGGTGTCGAACACTCCGGCAAACACGCGCCACGGCTCTACGCGGCTCGCATAAAACGCTCCAGCCTACCCGCAGCAACATACGCAGGTGCTCCGCTGAAGCACTCCCCAGCAGCAAGAAAGGCGAAGCCCGCAGGCCTCGCCTTTCGTTTACGCACAATCAAGCAGCTGGTACTAAAAAATGAATCGGCTTGCGCGCGATTACATCATGCCGCCGCCCATACCGCCGGCAGCGCCGCCCGCCAGTGCGGACAAATCGGGACCCTGCTTGGGGATCTCGTTGATGGTGGCCTCGGTGATAAGAATCAGGCTCGCAACGGATGCAGCGGACTGCAGTGCGGTGCGGGTAACCTTGACCGGGTCGGAAACGCCCATCTCAATCATGTTGCCATACTCACCGTTTGCGCAGTTCAGGCCTTCGCCCTTAGCCATGTTCTTCACGCGGTCAACAACAACGGAGCCTTCGAAGCCAGCGTTTTGCGCAATAGCGCGCAGCGGAGCCTCCAGGGCCTTGCGGATGATAGCGATACCAACTTCTTCATCCTTGTCGGAGCCCTCCAGGCCGTCCAACGCAGAGATAGCGTTCACCAAAGCAACGCCGCCACCAGCAACAATGCCCTCTTCAACAGCGGCACGCGTTGCCTGCAAAGCGTCTTCGATGCGGCTCTTGGTTTCCTTCAGCTCGGACTCGGTAGCAGCGCCCACCTTCAGAACGGCTACGCCGCCGGAAAGCTTTGCCAAACGCTCCTGCAGTTTCTCGCGATCGAAATCGGAATCAGTGTGATCGATTTCGGAGCGAATCTGAGCAATGCGAGCGTTAATGACTTCCTTGTCACCTGCGCCATCGACAATCAGGCAGTTATCCTTGGAAACCTTGACGGTCTTTGCGGTACCCATTGCCTCGATGGTGGCGTCGGCCACGGTCATGCCGAAGTCCTTGGCAATAACCTGCGCGCCGGTCACGGCAGCAATGTCTTCCAGGATGCGCTTACGACGATCGCCGAAGCCCGGAGCCTTGATAGCAACGCAGGTCAGCGTGCCACGCAGACGGTTCAGCAGGATGGTAGCAAGTGCTTCGCCCTCAACGTCTTCAGCAACAATGAACAGCGGGCGGCCAGAACGCATAACGGTTTCCAGCAGCGGCACCATGTCCTGAATGTTGGTGATCTTCTGGTCGGTAACCATGATGAAGGGGTCCTTCAACACAGCTTCCATGCGCTCCATATCGGTTGCCATGTACGGAGAAATGTAACCGCGGTCGTACTGCATGCCTTCAACGATTTCGGTATCGAAGCCGAAGGTCTGGCTCTCTTCAACAGAGATGGCGCCATCCTTGCCAACAGCTTCCATAGCCTCGGCAATCTTCTCGCCAATAACGGGATCACCAGCAGAAATGGTACCAACGTTGGCAATCTGAGCCTGTGTGGAAACGGGCGTTGCATCGGCTTTGATGGCTTCAACAACCGCGTCGGTTGCCTTCTGGATGCCGCGGCGGATGCTCAGGGCATCGGCACCGGCGGTCACGTTCTTCAGACCTTCGGTCACAATAACGTCTGCCAGAAGCGTTGCGGTGGTGGTGCCGTCGCCAGCAACGTCGTTGGTCTTAACGGCAACTTCGCGAACCAGCTGAGCACCCATGTTCTCAATGGGATCCTCCAGTTCAACTTCCTTGGCAACGGTCACGCCATCGTTCGTGATAAGGGGAGCGCCGTAAGTCTTCTCCAGGGCAACGTAGCGACCCTGGGGGCCAAGCGTTACTT
>CAKUDT010000297.1 GCA_934645125.1 uncultured Eggerthellaceae bacterium | reverse complement strand
CCGGTATTCCTCATTGCCCTGAATGCGGTCGAGAAATCAAATCGCAAACCACCGATCAAGTAGCCGATGAAATCCTTTCCCTGGGCGATGGTCAAACAACGAAAGCCATGATTATGGCGCCGGTTGTTACAGGAAGGAAAGGCGAGTTCACCAAGCTTTTCGCCGATTTGGTAAAAGAAGGCTTCGTGCGCGTGCGCATCGATGGTGAAGTGCATAAGCTTGATGGCGAGCCGCTTACCCTGAATAAGAAAATCAAGCATTTTATTGACGTTGTGGTCGATCGTGTTGTTTTGAAATCCTCGGCGACAAGCCGTATTGCGGAAGCGGTTGAGAAGGCAACGTCTTTGGCCGATGGCCGCGTTTTAGTGCAAATCTTGGGAGAGGAAAGCTCTGAGCCGCGCGGTTCGTATGTTTCCTCGGGCGCTACGGGCGGCCTGGCTGAAAACGAGCATGTGTATTCGTTGGCGCTCGCTTGTCCCGAGCACGGTCACTCCATGGATGATTTGCAACCGCGCGACTTTTCGTTCAACGCGCCCTATGGCGCATGTCCGGAATGCTTGGGTATTGGCACGGCCGAAGAAGTAAATGAATCTTTAGTTGTGCCCGATCCTTCGCTGTCCATTGCGCAGGGTTGCTTAGTGCCGTTCAGCACCGGCAATTATTACCCCCAGGTTCTGCAGGCTCTTTGCAAGCATTTGGATATCAGCGATCAAACGCCCTGGGAAGATTTGCCGGCTAAAGCAAAGCGCGCGATTATGGATGGCACAGGTGATGAGAAGATTCGCGTTGATTACGTGACGGTAAGCGGACGCGATACATATTGGTTTATCACGTGGGATGGCGCGCGCGCCGCCATTATCCAGCGCCGCGATGAGGCTTCAAGCGACAAGCAACGCGATAAATTCAACGCGTATTTCTCCCAGCATCCTTGTCCGTCGTGTCACGGAAAACGCTTGAAGCCTGAGATTCTTGCGGTTACCGTGGGCGGGAAGTCAATCAACGAAGTAACGGAAATGAGCGCGCGCGATTCGCTTGAATTCTTCCGCTCGTTGGAGTTTGAAGGGCAAAACCTTGCCATTGCGGGTCCCATTGTCAAAGAAATTGTTGCTCGCTTGAAATTCCTGGTAGATGTGGGACTTGATTACTTGACGCTTGACCGCGCGACCGCATCTTTATCCGGTGGCGAGGCGCAGCGCATTCGCCTTGCAACGCAAATTGGCGCTGGACTGATGGGTGTGCTCTATATCCTGGACGAGCCCTCTATTGGCTTACATCAGCGTGATAATGACAGACTCATTGCCACGCTTGAGAATCTGCGCGATCTGGGTAATACCGTCATTGTGGTGGAGCACGACGAGGACACCATCCGAAGCGCTGATTACGTTATCGACATGGGTCCGGGCGCTGGCGAAAACGGCGGTTATCTTGTTGCTTGCGGTACGCCTGAGCAGGTGCAGGTCACCCAAGGGTCTATTACCGCCGATTATTTGAGCGGACGTCGCAAGATAGAGGTTCCCGCCACGCGCCGCAATCCAGAACGTGGCTGCATTAGCCTTTCGGGTGCGCGCGTCAATAACCTGAAGAACGTCTCAATCGATATTCCGCTTGGCACGCTGTGTGTGGTGACAGGCGTATCGGGCAGCGGCAAAAGCTCCCTTATCACCGACACGTTGGCGCCCGCGTTGGCAAATCGCGTTAATCATGCGCATAAAACGGCAGCGCCGTACAAGAAGCTTCTTGGGGTGGAAGCTATCGATAAGGTTATCAACATCGACCAAAGCCCCATTGGTCGCACGCCGCGTTCGAATCCGGCAACGTATATCGGCCTTTGGGATGACTTGCGCGCTCTCTATGCGTCAACGAACGAAGCGAAAGCGCGCGGCTATGCGCCAGGTCGTTTCTCCTTCAATGTGTCTGGCGGTCGCTGCGAGGCATGCAAGGGCGATGGCCAGATAAAGATTGAGATGCACTTCCTGCCCGATATTTACGTTCCGTGCGAAGTATGCGGAGGTTCGCGCTACAACCGCGAAACGCTGCAAGTTACGTATCGCGGCAAGAACATTGCAGAGTTGTTGGATATGACGGTTGAAGAGGCGCTTGCCTTCTTTCAGAACATCCCCAGCATCAAACGTAAGCTCCAAACGCTTTTCGATGTGGGATTGGGCTATATCCGCTTGGGTCAGCCGGCAACCACGCTTTCTGGCGGTGAAGCGCAACGCGTAAAGCTTGCGAGTGAATTGCAGCGCAGGCAAACGGGTAAAACGTTCTATATTCTGGATGAACCTACAACGGGCTTGCATTTCGAAGACGTCCGCCAGCTGCTTGTGGTATTGCAGCGCTTGGTGGAGAGCGGCAATACTGTTTTAGTCATTGAGCACAACTTGGATGTCATCAAATCTGCCGACTACATTATCGACATGGGTCCTGAAGGCGGCGATCGTGGCGGTAAAGTTATTGCTACGGGTA
>CAKUDT010000296.1 GCA_934645125.1 uncultured Eggerthellaceae bacterium | reverse complement strand
GCGTGCACCTCTGTGCGTCTAATTATTATAGACGCACTCTATATATAAATGCAAGAACTTTTTCCAACTTTTTTGTGCCGGCTCAACCAAACGCCACCGCAACGCCAAAACGCACGCCAATCGCAGCATTTACGCAACATCGCAACACCGCCGCAACCTCGGAAACTACTTCAGCACCTCGTAATCAACCGAGGAATCATCCCAGTTGATAGCCGAGCGCAACGCCGCAAACTTCTGCTCCAGCGCATCCAACGGCACGTCGAACTTCTCGCCCGTCTTGCGCACCTTCACCTCTACGTTGCCAGCATCAAGCCCACGCTTGCCAACCGTGATCTGCAACGGCCAGCCAATCAAGTCGGCATCGGCAAACTTCACGCCCGGACGTTCCTTGCGGTCGTCAATGACCACTTCCCAGCCCTGACGTGCAAGTTTCGCAGCAATATCCTCGGCAGCAGGCTGCACAACCTCGTCCTTCACCGCCAGCGGCACCACGCAAACCTGCGCCGGAGCAATTGCCAGCGGCCACACAATGCCTGCATCGTCGTGGCACTGCTCCACTGCCGCTGCCAACGTGCGAGAAACGCCCACGCCGTAGCAACCCATGATGAACGGCTTCTCCTTACCGTTCACATCCATGAACGTTGCACCCATGGCCTCGGAGTACTTCGTGCCCAGCTTGAAGATCTGACCAGCCTCAATGCCGCGCGCGCTCTTCAGCGGCTTGCCACACACAGGACACGCGTCGCCTTCCTTGACCACGCACAGGTCTCCCCAGCAATCCACCTGGAAGTCCTCGCCTGGCTTTGCACCCGCAAAATGGAAGCCATCCTCGTTTGCGCCCACAACCCAACGCTCAACGTTGCGCAGGCACTCATCGGCAGCCACTTTCACGCCAGCAGGCAGGCCAACAGGACCCATCGAACCCTTCACCAGGCCGTATTCCACCATTTCCTCGTCACTCAGCTGGCGGAACCCGGGAATAAGCTGCGCCGCCTTGATCTCGTTCACCTCGTAGGCGCCCGGCACGAACAGCGCCCAAACAGTACCTTCGCTATCAATGCCGCTAAACGCCTTCATCAGCGACATTTCGCTGCAATCCAAGAACGCGGAAAGCTCGGCAATGGTATGCACGCCCGGCGTGGTAAGCTTCGTCAGCTGGTCGCACGCGTACTGCTCCGCCACGGGGCTGCACGCGCCAATCTCGGTGTCGGCCGCATAGCCGCAATCGCAATACACCAGTTCGCACTCGCCCGTTTCCGCCAGAACCATAAATTCCTCGGAGCCGCTGCCGCCAATCTGGCCGCTGTCTGCCTGCACAATGCGATAATCGAAGCCCATGCGGCTAAACATGTTGCCGTACGCATCGCGCATCTGCAAATAGCTGGCGTCCAAACCCTCTTGATCGGCGTCAAAGCTGTACGCGTCTTTCATAATGAACTCGCGACCGCGCAGCAAACCGAAACGCGGACGACGCTCATCACGGAACTTCAGCTGAATCTGATACAGGTTCTTAGGCAGGTCCTTATAGCTTCGAAGCTCGTTTTTCACCAGGTCAGTGACCACTTCTTCATGCGTCGGACCCAGGCAGTACTGCACATCGTGACGGTCGGTAAAGCGAAGCATCTCCGCGCCGTACGCATCCCAACGCCCGCTTTCGCGCCACAGCTCGGCGTTCTGCACAAACGGCATAAGAAGCTCCTGGCCACCGTGCGAGTCCATTTCCTCGCGCACGATGTTCTCGATCTTGCGCAAAACGCGCGTACCCAGCGGCATGAACGTATACATACCCGCCGCTTCTTTGCGCAACATGCCCGCGCGCGTCAGCAACTTCGCGCTGGCAATGTCAGCGTCGCTCGGATCCTCCTTGAGCGTGGGCGCGTACACCTGGCTCATTTTCAAAATAGCGCTCATAGTTTCGCAATCTCCTCCATAAGTGCGTCCAAAATTTTGTCTTCGCTTACTTTACGCAACATTTCGCCTTGAGAAAAGACTATTCCTGTACCGTTTCCGCATGCCACGCCAATATCGGCGTCCGACGCCTCGCCCGGACCGTTCACCACGCAGCCCATCACAGCCACTTTCAGTGGACGCTCCACGCTAGCCAAGCGCGCCTCCACGACCTCTGCCAGCGGAATCAAATCAACCTGCGTGCGTCCGCACGTGGGACAGCTAATAAGCTCTACGCCTCTATGCCGCAGCCCCAGCGCGTTCAGCAGCGCCCAGCTCGCACGCACTTCTTGGGTGGGATCGTCGGTCAGAGAGATGCGAAGCGTGTCACCAATTCCCTGCTCCAACAGAATGCCCAGGCCAGCGGCACTTTTTATTATGCCCTGGAACAGCGTGCCCGCCTCGGTAACGCCAATATGAAGCGGCGTTTGCGGAATACGCTCGGACAACAGCCGATACGTTTCAATCGTGGCAACCACATCGTGCGCCTTTGCGGACACCACCACGTCGTGAAAATCGCG
>CAKUDT010000295.1 GCA_934645125.1 uncultured Eggerthellaceae bacterium | reverse complement strand
TGAAGCAATCAAAAAGGGTCGTTCGTTGGAACGCCCCTTTGCTGTCAATGGCGGAGGAAGTAGGATTTGAACCCACGGAGCCTCTCAGCTCAACAGTTTTCAAGACTGCCGCCTTAAGCCACTCGGCCATTCCTCCATCTATGTTTTCGATGGTGCGGCATGCGCGCCAATCGAAGCGGGTACAAGGATACCATATAATTGCACTCATGAACGATGAAGATTACATGCAGCTTGCAATTGAGGAAGCTCGACGGGCGGCCAGCCTGGACGAGGTGCCCATTGGCGCGGTGGTGGTGTACAACCCCATTGACAAGGGAACGCGTCGGCCGTTGCTCCTCGAGCCACGCGTTATTGCGCGCGCGTGCAACCTGCGCGAGACAACGCAGGATCCGGCGGGGCATGCGGAGTTTTTGGCCATGAAAGCCGCAGCGAAGGAGTTGGGCGTGTGGCGCCTAACGGGATGCACCGTGTACGTGACGCTGGAGCCGTGCATCATGTGCGCCGGGCTTATGCATCAGGCGCGCATCGATCGGTGCGTTTATGGTGCGTCGGATCAGAAAGCGGGCGCGCTTGGCACGCTTTATGCCATGAACGCCGATGAGCGCTTGAACCACAATTATCCTGTTCAAGCGGGCGTTTTGGGGGACGAATGCGCGCAGTTGCTCACGGACTATTTTGCAAGCAAGCGCAAGGCTGCCAAACGAAAGCAAGCGGCTCAGCAAGAATCGCAGAATTAAAATGCAGGTGGTGCGGCGATGTGCTAGCATCGTAGATGCCCGCGCTCTAACGTGAGCGTGCTGAGCGTGCTGGGCATGCGGTGGCGCGGGGCTTCGCGCGATATTGCCGTTGCGGCAAAAATGGGGGGGATAGCAGGAATGAGACGCGGGGTGCGTAAATGACTTCCGAAAACGACAAGATTGATCTTATTGGCGAAGCGTATCAAAATGCGCGTGCCGAGGGCGTGCAGCTGCGCACGGGTGGCGCGGGGTATACGAAATTAGTGGCGCCGGCAAAAGTGAACTTGTATCTAGGCGTGGGTGAAAAGCAAGAGGATGGCTATCATCCCGTGGAAAACGTCATGCACACGCTGCTTGCCCACGACGTGCTTTACATGCGCTGTTTATCTGCGCAGGCGTTTGCGTACGAGACGGGAATCGCCTTCGCAGATACGGAAGAAAACGAAGCCCAGCGCGATTCGAACCTGAAAATTCACTTGACTTGCTCGGGCACGGGTGCGATTGTGCCGCCCGAAATCCCTGCCAGCAAGAACATCGTCTATAAAGCAGTGCGTGCATTTGCCCAGGCCATTGGCAGAAATGAAGATGAAGTCATGGATGTCCACCTGGAAAAACACCTTCCGCATCAGGCGGGGCTGGGCGGCGGATCGTCCGATGCTGCTGCGGCGCTTGTTGGCGCAGCAAAACTGTGGGGAATCGACCCGAGCGATCCACGCATCGAGGCCGTGGCGAAAACGCTTGGTGCCGATGTTGCGTTTTTCCTGCGCGGCGGTTGCGCCTTGTATAACGGCGTGGGCGAGAACTACGTGCGCAGCCTAATCACGCGAAAAGATCCCGTTGTTCTGATTAAGCCGGAAGGCGGTCTTTCAACGGCTGCGGTATATCGTGCGTTCGATGAAAACGCAACGCTGCCAAGCGTTGCTCTTAAAGACGCGCTTTCATCTGCGCAAACAGCGGAAGAGGTGCCACTGTTCAACGGACTGGAAAATGTGGCTGGCCAGCTGGATGATACATTGGCGGGCATTCGCGCATGGGCGCAGTCCCAACCTGGCGTTGTAAGCGCTATGCTCACGGGAAGCGGATCGTGCACGTTTGCCATCTGCGAGGATTCTGCCGCCGCCTTGAGGGTCACCGCCGCTGCACAAGCGCGGGGTTGGTGGGCAACATCCACGTTCTTCGCGAATATCCGCGCTGCGGTGAGTAAGTAGCTTTCGGGTTTTGCGTTTGTTTCACGCGCGACGAGGGAGAACCGCACTCCGCGCTTGTTCGGGGAAGCTCCACATCCCTGAACGCGCACCAGAGAAAAATCCAGCCGCCTAACGAATGGGCGGCTGGTTGTTCTTAAGGTTGCGCACAAAATCTTTGATTTTGCGCCACGTGGTATAGACAAATGCCTCGTCGGGGCGATGTTTGTACTGCGGGTACTTCTTCAGGAAACTCCAGTTGCAAATGCGAACAACAATGAGCCCGAGCACCGCTGCGGCTAAAAAGCTTCCGAAAATCTCAACGGCAAACGTGTTTTTGTCAAGCACGGTAAGCAGTGTGATAACGGCCAGGCCAATGCAAAGCACAACGCAAATAACGGTGAAAAAATCGATGACGATTTGCTTTGCGCGCGCAGAAGGAACGCGGACTCGCGCGATAAAGTAGATAACAACGGCAAGAATAGCAAGGAAAATCACAAAGGGAACAATGCGTGTCAGGCGAATGAGGAACATAGCGCACCTGATTT
>CAKUDT010000294.1 GCA_934645125.1 uncultured Eggerthellaceae bacterium | reverse complement strand
CCCATGCGGTGAATCATCCGGTTATCGCAGAGCAGCGGGCGGCACGGGATTTCCCCCTAACCGACAAGGAGCGAAACATCATTCGCTCCCACATGTGGCCGCTGCCTCCCACGCGCGTTCCTGCTTGTCGCGAGGCGTGGCTGGTATGCGTCTCCGATAAAGTGTGCGCCCTGTATGAAACCCTCTTTTGCCGCGGAAGCTTCCGTCGTCAGCGCTAGCAGCGGCAAGGTCGAAGGAGCCAGTTCGCCCGGAATCGCTACAAACATGCAACGATTCCGTTTCGCTGCATAATCGAATGCAAGCAATTACCACAACGCCAAGAAGAGGCGGGCAGATGCAGCCCAAGCCGCAACGGGCGCGCAACGACAAGAGTCACCCAAAGATTAAGCCTCTTCTTTTGCCAAATAATCCACCGAAGTATCCACTCCGCTAAAGCGTCCGCTCCTGCACGCCTTGGCAAGACTTCTTACAGCAGCTTGATCGCAGCGGCTCCCAGAATCATGATGAGGGCGCCCAGTATCTTCTGCCCGTTAACGGCCTTTTTCGGGGACTCGAAGATTCCGAAATGATCAACCAAAATGCCGCCCGTTGTGGAGCCGACCAAAAGAATGATGATCGTCATTCCGGTTCCAATAATTCTTGACAGGTGGATATTTATGAGAACATATAGCCCGCCAAGAATGCCGCCAATCCACATCCACCAGGGGTTTTTAGCTGGTTTCTCTTCCGTTGGTTCTAGTTTTCCATTCCTCAAGCGTAAAACGATGCAGATAATCGCCAGGATGATGGTTCCAACGGTGAACGAAATGACCGACGCCTTTATCGGGGAGCTTGCCGCTACCCCAAGATAACCGTTTACCGCAGTCTGAGTGGCAACCGCCATTCCCGCAAAGACGGCAAATGCTCGCCAGAGCCACAGGGACGCGTTTGCTGATTTTTGCTGGCTGCTGCGCTCTGTCTTGCTTTCTTTTGCCATTGAAACCAAAATCACGCCCAGAATCACCAGCGCCGCCCCCGCAACGCGGAATGCGGTCAACGGTGTTTGGTTCGAGCAGAACAGCCCAAAATTATCAATGGCCAGGCCCATGAGAATCTGACCGAGAACCGGAAGCACAACTGTCTGCACTCCGCCCAACTTCGGGAACAGCAGGATGTTTCCCGTCAGGAAAACCACACCACAAGCGCCGCCAATCCAGATCCATGCAGGCTCGTCCAGCAGCTGCGAAAAAGGAATGCTCAGCCCTTGCCCAGTGACCAGCAATAACGTGGATAGGAACAACAATCCGATAGAAAACGACACCAAGGCCGCATTGTATGGCGTCCCTACCTTCTTCCTGAGCCTTGTGTTTACGCTCGTCTGTATAGGCAGGCAGATGCCTACCAGGAACCCAAGAATAAGGGGCATGCTCTTCTTTCCTTCTTTGCCAGTGCGCTGTTGTTCGGGGTTGCCCTCCATCAGCCGGCTGCAACCGCTATGAGGGCAGTATCAGCAGCATAGCGCACCTGCATCAGAATGCAAAGGCTTGCCTGCTAAAGAGATGCATCGCGCGATGCTTCGCCGCGATGCGCCTGTCCCCAAAAGTAGAGAGCCAACGCTATAGCGAATGTCGCAAGAGTGATTACGCCCAAACCCATAATAAGAGACGGCCAATCAAGCGTTGCAACCACTGTTGCCCCTTTATTTCCCATTGCGACTCTCAAACCTTGAGACGACAGCCGTTTCAATAAAGCTCCAGAGTCATATCGTTAGAAAAAATCCGATATCTGAAGCTGAAATAACCTGCCTACCGGCCCAACGCGTAATCGTAGATGCGGCGCGCAGTATTCCTGCTCACCTTGCTTGGATCGCCCGCAAGGTAGGTGTAGACGTTGCCCGTGTTGAGACCAAGCGCCTTGCAGAGGGAGTAGCGAGTAGCACCTCGCTCCTCGAGTGCCGCGAGGGTCTTCTTCTGCAGCAGCTCGTTTATACGCAGGTCAGAGGCGCGCAAATCGCTTCCCTGAGCAAGGAATGCATCGTATACCTGAGCGTAGCGCTTCGGAGCGTCTCCCGAAGAGAGATACACTTCAAGCGAAGGAGCTTTCGCCACAGCGGTAATAATCTGATCATATTCGACTTTCGCTTCTTGGTCAGGCATCACCTTCATCAGATGCTGTTCCTTGCCGTGGGCTAGGCAAAACACAAGGAGAGCCTCCCGCAGCCGCGGACGGTCCGAAGCGGCCAACGCAGCAAGCTTACGGATGTTTAAGGTCTGCACGCCGGCGAGCTCCTTGCAATACGACTCGAGGAAGCGATTAAAATTTCGGTTCATGCCCATGCCCCCTTGCGTAATTGATGTACAAGTCGCGCATTTCCAGATAGCGTCGCTCGATTAACATCGATGCCTTTGCTTCATCATCGGAAAAGACAAGGTGGTCGAGCAAAGACCAGTCGAGCTTTTTCACAAATTCGGAACTGTTGAGGTCTTCTTGGT
>CAKUDT010000293.1 GCA_934645125.1 uncultured Eggerthellaceae bacterium | reverse complement strand
GTATTGCCGTTGGCATGGCAACGAATATTCCTCCTCACAATTTGGGCGAGACAATCGATGCTGCCTGCATGGTTCTTGACAACCCTGACGTAACCACCGAAGAACTCATGACGGTTCTCCCTGGTCCCGATTTCCCCACGGGCGGCATTATTATGGGCCGCAAGGGCATCAAGGATGCCTACGAAACGGGTCGTGGATCGCTGACGGTTCGCGCAAAGTGTGAAATTGTCGAAGGCAAGAACGGCAAATCGTCCATTGTTGTCAAAGAGATTCCCTATCAGGTGAACCGCAAACGTTTGCTTGAAAAACTCGGCGAGCTCGTGCGCGACAAGAAATTGCCGGAAATCAGCAACATCCACGATGCGGCCGACCGCCACGGCATCGACATCATCATTGAGCTCAAGCAAAATTCCATGCCCCAAGTTGTGTTGAACAAGCTGTTTAAGGCAACGCAGCTCCAAACGGGCTTTGGTGTGAATATGTTGGCGCTGGTCAATGGCGTGCCCAAGGTTCTTTCGTTGAAAGATACGCTGGTGCACTACGTTAATCACCAGCGTGATGTTATTTTGCGCCGCACGCGTTATGATTTGGCACGTGCCGAAGAACGCGCTCATATCCTTGAAGGTTTGGTCATTGCGCTTGACAACATCGACGAAGTTATCAAGATCATTCGTGCATCCGATACCGATAAGCAAGCAAGTGACGAGTTGATGAGCCGTTTTGGCCTATCAAAACGTCAATGCGATGCCATCTTGGAAATGAAGTTGCGCCGTTTGACCGGATTGGAACGCGAAAAGATTGAATCTGAGCTGCAAGAATTGCGCGAAAAGATCGAATACTATAAGCGTGTCTTGGAAGATGACGGCCTGGTGCGCAGCATCATCAAAGAAGAAATGATGGAAATCAAGAAGCGCTTCGGCACGCCGCGTCGTACCGAGATTACCGGCGCAACGAAAGACATCGATGTCGAGGATCTTGTTCCCGATGAAAATGTTGTCATTACCATGACGCAAACGGGTTACATCAAGCGCATGCCGGTATCGCTGTACCGTCAGCAGAAACGCGGCGGTAAGGGCATGCAGGGTGCTGCGAATCTGAAAGAAAATGATTTCGTGGAGCATCTCTTCGTTGCATCGAATCATTGCTACATGTTGTTCTTCACCAGCGCCGGAAAAGTGTATCGCCTGAAAGCGTACGAGATTCCCGAGGCTTCGCGCCAAGCGCGCGGCACGGCCATTGTCAACCTGCTCAACCTTGATAAGGATGAAACGGTTCAGGCCATTATTTCCTCGAAGGAATTTCCCGAAGACGAATTTTTGATGTTCGGCACGAAAAACGGCGTGGTGAAGAAGACGTCGATGGATCAATACGACCGCACGCGCAAGGAAGGCTTGATTGCCATCAATATGCGCGAAGGCGACGAGCTCATTAGCGTGAAGCGTGTCAAAGAGGGCGATGACATCATCATGGTGTCGTCTGCTGGTAAGGCGCTTCTGTTCCCCGAAAGTGAGATTCGCGCAACGGGACGAGATACATCGGGCGTGCGCGGTATGAAAGTTCCCGATGGCGTGAATGTACTGGGCATGGAAATCTCAAGACCCGATGCCGATTTGCTGGTCATTACCGAAAACGGCTATGGCAAGAGAACGCCGCTTACGGAATACCCGTCGCATCATCGCGGCGCACAAGGCGTGTTCACCATCACGATGACCGAAAAGAAGGGCCAGCTCATTGCCATGAAAGTGGTTGAGTCCAGTGAAGAAGTCATGGTTATTACGCACGAGGGTGTTATTGTAAGGACATCGGTTGAGGGTATTTCTCAGCTGGGTCGATCCGCTCAGGGTGTTCGCATCATGGATGTTGCGGATAACGATGCGGTAACCGCATTGGCGATTCTTGCAGAAGGCGATGACGACGATCTGCCCGAAGACGAAGAGCTGGAGAGCTCCGCGGAAGAGCAGGAAGCTGTCGAAGCGGCTGATGTTGATTCGAGTGAGTCAGATGTGGTTGACGAATTCGACGAGGATATCGAAGAAGACGAAGATGCCGACGATGACGATGAGGGCGAATCGGAAGACGACTTCATCTAAGGAGAGCTTGGGACTATGCAACGCGTTGGTCGCTTAGTTTCCCGACAAGATAACGCGCTTTCAGGATTAAAAGCGATTTTAGGGATGCCGCAGGAATATGCTCCTGCGGCATCCCCTGTATAGAGTGCTTTTTGGCGCGTAGCCACGCTAAGCTGCAGTGAGTGATCGTTGCTGCAGACGGATACGCTCGAAAGAGCGCGGCAACGACGGCGAAATTGAGCACCGAACCTGGTTTAGGGAAAATTTTTTACAAAAGTTGAAAATTTTGCTTGACACGTACTGGTTTGCGAAGTAAAGTAGTCAAGCACTTTCGCAAGGGCCCGTAGCTCAGTTGGTTAGAGCGCACGCCTGATAAGCGTGAGGTCGCTGGTTCAAATCCATTCGGGCCC
>CAKUDT010000292.1 GCA_934645125.1 uncultured Eggerthellaceae bacterium | reverse complement strand
TTTCAACGCAGCAGAAGGAAGAGCGGCTTCTTCCTCTTTCTTGCGAGCGTGTTCTTTGCGCTTTTGATCAATCTTGTTCTTGAAGTCATTCAGCGAAAAGCCAATGATAAAGAGCGAAACGATAATAACGCCAGCAGCTATAATCGTAGCAATGACCTGCCCAAACAATGTCAAGCCGACCCAGGCGATGCCTGCTCCTACATATCCTCCCAGTGAAACAACGTTTTCCTTTTCAAACACTGCCTCGGGTCCAACGGAAACGGCATTCGGACTAAAAAGCGAAAGGATTGTCAGAATCGCGATGAAAATAAGCAGCAAACCCAACGCAGCGCGACTCGAAACATGTTCACGCTCTGATTGGATCATAAGACTCAAACCAATCGCAGCAAGAAATACGGGAAAAACATAACAACCCACACCAAATGTTAGATGCAAGACATCTGACACGAACGAGGTAACGACTGCCTTCGATGGCAAAATTGCTGCAACAAGCAAGACGATGGCAAGAATGATTACGGAAATGCCCAGGATATTGCGTTTTGCCTCATCATCAAGAAAGCCCTGTTCGGGCGCAGATGAATTCAGCCGACGCTTGCCGGAGTTTCGAGAAGTATTCGTTGAGGAAGAACGCCTCTTTGTTTGAGTCTGACTAGAACGTGCCAAGCCAATCTCCTTTTATATGCTGCATTTAAATTACGTTTAAAGAGAAAGGGTGCCGAATGAGCACCCTTTATTATAGCTTATACATCCAGGATGTTGATAACAACCATCGGGCGCTGTTTCGCTCGCTCCCACAATATCGACAGAAGCGAATCTTTACAAATCTTTGTAAGATCTTTCTTCGCAACACCCTTGCTCAGTGCGTTGCGAATGGCGTTCGTCACTACTTTTTGAGCTTCGTCTTGCAGGTAGACATCGTCGCCGCCCGTCATGCCACGCATGGTGATTTGCACATCGCTGACAAGTGTTGCCTTACGGAAGGAAACGGCCGCAGCAACACAGGCAAAGCCCTTCGTTTGCAGCTGCACGCGCTCTTCCAGAACGGCGTCGGAAGTATCGCCGACCGTCAAGCCATCAACGTATACAATGCCACTCGGCACCGACGCTCCACGCTTTACGCCCTTTGTAGTAAGTTCCAGCGTTTCGCCGTTATCCAAGATGAAGATATTATCCTCGGGAATCCCCACCATCTTCGCAAGTTTTGAATGAGCAAGAAGGTGAGTTGCTTCGCCGTGAACGGGCATAAAATACTTCGGTGCCACAATCGAAAGAACGATTTTCAGCTCCTCGGGGCCAGCGTGTCCCGAAACATGCACAAGCGCCTTGGATTTATCGTACACATCCACACCAGCGCGCGACAAGTTATTGATGATGCGCGTTACGGCTTTTTCGTTGCCAGGAACGGGCGTTGCAGAAATAATAACCGTGTCACCAGGCTCAATAGAGATAGTACGATGCTCGGAATTCGATATGCGCGCAAGCGCCGAAAGCGGTTCACCTTGGCTGCCGGTGCATAAGATAACAACTTTTTCCGAAGGCATGCTCTTCAAGTCGAAGGCATCAATCAAGTTGTCTTCCGAAATCTGCAAGTAGCCCAAGCGGCGTGCGATATCGGTATTTTGCACCATAGAGCGGCCCGTAACGACCACTTTTCGTCCATTCTTGACCGCGGCATCGCACACTTGCTGGATACGATGAATGTGGCTCGCGAACGCTGCCACAATAACGCGTCCTTCGGCATGACGGATAAGATCCTCGAGTGTTTTACCTACTTCACTTTCCGACCTGGTAAAACTCTGCGTATCGGCGTTTGTGGAATCGCTCATAAGCAAGTCAACGCCCATCTGCGAGAAGCGAGCCATGGCAGCAAAATCGGTGCGAACGCCATCAACAGGCGATTGGTCAAGCTTGAAGTCGCCGGTGTGCAGAACGTTTCCTGCCGGCGTTTGCACGAAAGCGCCCACTGCGCCGGGAATAGAGTGATTCACTGAAAAGAAATCAACAGTGAAACAACCCATTTTGATTTGCTGCCCCGCTTTGATTTCGACAAGCTTTGCATTCTTGATGCGATGCTCTTCGAGTTTCAGCTTGATAAGTCCCAACGTCATTTTGGTGGCATAAATGGGAACCTGGCAATCTAGGTCTTTCAGCAAATACGGTAAACAGCCCGTATGGTCTTCGTGACCGTGCGTGATGAAAATGCCACGGAGCTTATGCGAATTCTGCAAGACGTACGTGTAATCAGGCAGAATAAGATCAATTCCAGGATGATCGTCGTCGGGGAACATCAAGCCCGCATCATCGATAATCATATCTTGACCGCACTCGAAAACGGTCATATTGCGACCAATTACGTCCAGACCGCCCAACGGGATGACCTTAAGCTTCGCATTTGCATTTTTACGCACCGCCTGAGCAGAAGACGACTGCGTGCCTTTCATCCCTTTCTTAACGGGGTGCTGGGCCGCGGCGCTTCTTTTGACGCTCGT
>CAKUDT010000291.1 GCA_934645125.1 uncultured Eggerthellaceae bacterium | reverse complement strand
ATTAGACTGCTCATCCGAAGGGTGGCGCTTGCAATTCCGCGTTTCCGTATCGCACGCGCAAGAAAGCAGACAGAAAACAGCCAATGATCAGGTTCGATGATACATTCGAAGCATTCAACACCGTGCTTACGTTCTCGCTGTGTCTTGAAGACAGCGAAGGTGTCGAGCGCGCCAAGGAAGCCAAAGGTAGCGAGGGCGTTTCCTCAACCCGCAAAGACGTACCACCGCAGGTCAGCACCGCTTTTCACGAGTTGCGCGCGCTGTGCGAACGATACGAAAACCTGTTTTCCCGAACCATTCCCACCTCGGATGTCTCTCGCATCAATGGTGCGCAAGGCGAAGCCGTTGCCGTTGCAGCCGAAACCGCCCAGCTGGTAGCGCGCGCGTTGACGTATTGCGAAAAGAGCGGCGGGGTGTTCGATGTGACCACAGGGTGCCTTACGCGACTCTGGGATTTTCATCAGGGCATTGTCCCTGAAAAGCAAACATTGCAGCAAGCGGTGCAGCATGTTGATTGGCACACCGTAAGCGTTTTTCAGGAAAACGACACCTGGTACGCGCAGCTTGCCGACCCCGATGCCGCCCTTGATGTGGGCGGTATTGCGAAAGGCTGGATTGCCGATGAACTGGGAAAATATCTTCAGCACGAAGGCTTTGCGAACTTTCTTATCAACTTGGGCGGCAATGTTTTAGCGCACGGTCACAATGCGCAGGGCAAGCCCTGGACTATTGGCATCACGAACCCCTTCCCCGACCAAAGTGAGAATGTGGTTGTACGATGCACGGGCGAATCAGTGGTAACCAGCGGAACGTACGAACGCTGCTTCCAGAAAAACGGCGTGTTCATGCATCACATTTTGGACCCGCGAACAGGGCTTCCTGCGGTAACCGATGCCGTGGGCGCCACTATCGTATGCGAAAAATCAATCGACGCGGAGGGTTTCTCCACCACAGCACTTGCCTTGGGCGTTGAAAACGGCCTGGCTTTCTGCAAAGCGCAGCCAGAAATCATTTCCGCCATCTTCATCGACGTCCGCGGCAACGTTCGCACCTACGAAGCAGAAGAGCCTTCATCCGCTTCTTCGCTGGCATAATCGCCATTATTTTCGTCTTCAACGTGATTCGTCTTGACCCGCACTAATATTGCACTGTGACGGTGCATTTTTTTAGTATTTTGCACTGTGATAGTGCAAAATTTGGCTGAAATTGCACTGTATCAGTGCAATTTGCTGACCGGAAGAGGCCGGCAGTACGAAAGAAGGGCACACCTGCAACAGGCACGCCCTTCGATACATCGTTGATTTTTTCAACGTGCTCCGAACGCTAATATCCGCACACAGCGCGCGTTCGACCTGCGCAAATGTCGCAAAACTACAAAGCGCTTCGATAAATTTCACGGGCGTCGTCCATGGTCAGCTTCTTGAAGCTGCCAAAGACTTCTCCCTTGTTTGCGCGCAGGGTCGGAATCATTTTCTCAATGTCGTCTTCTTCAATGCCAAGCTCGGCCAACGTAGTGGGCATGCCCAACGATGCAAAAAACGCGCGCGTCTCATCAACGGCGGAAAGCGCATCGGACAGAGCATCGCCCGTGGGAGCCGGCCATAATACGCGAAACGACCTGGGTTTTCGCTGCAGACGTACTCCATCCATGCCGGGAACATAACGGCCAGACCAGCGCCATGTGTAATAGCCGGGTTCAGCGCAGACAGCTCGTGCTCCATGCCGTGCGTTGCCCAGTCCTCGTGACGACCGACGCCCGCAAGGCCCTGATGGCACAGCATACCCGCCCACATGATGTTCGCACGCGCATCGTAGTTCTCGGGATCTGCCAGAACGCGCGGAGCTTCGGCGCGCACGGTTTTCATCAGGCCCAAGTTCAGATTGTCGGTCACGGGAACCGCGCCCGCGTCATCGAAGAAGCGCTCCAGCAAGTGCGCAAACATGTCCGTAATGCCCGCAGCCGTTTGGTATTCGGGCAGCGTAAACGTGAGCTCGGGGTTCATGAATGCGAACTTCGGACGATGGTTGTTGTTCGCGTAACCCGTCTTGCGCCCCAGCTCATCGTTGCTGATAACGGTGTTCTTGGAAGCTTCGCTGCCCGCCGCCGGAATAGTGAGCACCACCGCAATTGGCAAAACCGCATGATCAGTGCGCTTCGTTTCGAAAAGCGTCCACACATCTTCATCAATGCATGCACCGTTCGCGATTGCCTTGGAAGAATCAATGACCGAGCCGCCGCCCACAGCAATAATCCAGTCGATGCCCTGCTCTTTGCAGATTTTCACGCCTTCACGCACAAGCGTCACTTCGGGGTTGGGGCGAACACCGCCCAGCTCAACATGGGATATTCCCTGCTCATCAAGCGATGCGCACACGCGATCGATCAAGCCGCTGGCCTTCGCGCTTTTGCCGCCAAAGTGAACCAGCACCTTCTTAGCACCCGCAGCCGCGAGCTTCGCGCCAATCTGAAGTTCGGCATCTTTGCCAAATATGAACTGCGTTGGCG
>CAKUDT010000290.1 GCA_934645125.1 uncultured Eggerthellaceae bacterium | reverse complement strand
GCATCATAACCCACTTCGACGGTTCCACTGGAAGGTTCTTCAGCGGAACTTCAACGCGCTCCCCTACTTGAACAGGTGTTTTCGTGTGAGAAATACGAACGCTCGAGCGAATGAAAAACGGCACGTCAAAGCGTTCGGACAGCTCGAACGCGTCTTTCGTGAATTGATACGCTTCCTGCGAATTTGCCGGGTCAAGCATGGGGATCTTAGCTGCCGCGGCGTAATAATGGGAGTCTTGCTCGTTTTGAGAAGAATACATTCCCGGATCGTCAGCTGCCAAAACTACCATGCCGCCATGAACACCAGTGCACGCCGCCGTAAACAGCGGATCGGCCGCCACGTTCACACCCACATGCTTCATGGTGGATAGAACGCGCGCACCCGCAATACTTGCGCCCACGGCGCTTTCAACAGCAACTTTCTCGTTTGTCGCCCATTCGGCGTACACGTTATCGTAAGCACCCAACGCTTCAAGCGTTTCCGTTGAAGGAGTGCCCGGATACGCAGATGCAAAACGAACGCCCGCCTCCCATGCGCCGCGCGCAATAGCTTCGTTACCCGAAAGAAGTTCCATTACATTCACCTACGATTCAAAAACCAAACAAAACGTACCGATTTGAATAGCATCGCCGTTTTTGAGCAGCTTCGTATCCATCGCTTCATTGTTGACCCAAAGACCGTTATACGAATTCCGGTCGGTAATAACATATCCCTTATCCGTTGATGCGATAAGCGCATGTTCGCGCGAAACCGTCATATCGTTCAGGAAGATATCGCACTGAGGGCTACGGCCAACGCTTGAGACCGTACGCGTGAGCTCAAAGGCACATCCGCATTGCGGACCGCGTACAACGCGCAATAAAGCCTTCTTTGCAGGAACGCTTGCCGGAGCCTGAACAGCATCGACCGTCACGGGCGTGAACTTTTGAGTTGCCTCTAAATAATGATAGCCACAAGATGCGCAAGATACCAAACCTTGCTCTCTTTTGGCGCCGCATACTGGGCAAAATTCATCCATAACAGTCTCCTTACCACGAAGTTCTATCGATAATAAGCGGAGTAGTGTTCACCAAAACAGAACTCGCGCTTATTTGCTCATGAGAAAAACCCGCAAATAAGCGTTGAAACCAGATTCCTATTCCCTCAAACATATTAGGAGCAGCAACGTCCTCGCAGCTTATTATAGTAACAGTAGCAAGCACTTCATTGTGCTGCTTAAACGTCAACGTACCCAGCTTATCGCCCACGTGAACGTCTTCTGTCACCTTATTGAACTCAACTTCTTGCGAAACATTGCCTTGCAAGTCGAAAAGGGGAATCGTTTGGCCGGGGTCATCCACCGTTGCAGCGATGGTTTTATCGATCCAGCCTTCATGTGCCACGTAAGCAACAACGGGCACGCTTTGCTCTTGACCATTTTTCGTAATCGTAGTGGTTTCTGTGGAATTGATTATCTGATAGTTCTTTTGATGAGCGAAAACCCAGTCGAAGAGCGTTTCGCAATCAGTGAAGCGCTGATTCTCGCTGGAAGAATTAATGACAACAGCTATGTAGGTTTTCCCGTTTCGCTCACACGCACCGGCAAAAGAAGCCCCCGCAAGAGCGGTGTAACCCGTTTTGATACCGCAAGCGCCCTCGTATTCGTCGAGCATCAAGTCCGTTGATTCAAGATCGATTTCTGCTTTTTCGCCCTCGCGCGTCAAGACAACCTGAGCGCTCGATTGACGAACAATGCCACGAAACACCTCGTTTTGCATGGCGTGCGCGCACATCGTTGCAACGTCGCGCGCCGTGCTGTGAAGGCTTCCTGCATATGCGTCGAAATCAAGACCATGAGGGTTTTCGAACACCGAATGCTCCATCCCCAGCTGGTCGGCTTTCTCGTTCATCTTTTCAGCAAACGCTTGAACAGCACTTTGTCCGGAAACCGCCCAAGATGCACCCAGCGTTTCGGCAATTGCAAGCGCGGCATCGTTTCCCGATGAAACAAGCATGGCGGTAAGCGCTTGATCAAGCGTCAAAATGTCCCCCTCTTTCAAAGAAGCGCTTGATTCGCCAATGGCTGCCGCCGCGGCGCTCACCGTAATAGCTGTATCCAACGATGCATTTTCCAAAGCAACAATCGCCGTCATGACTTTCGTAATGGACGCAATCTGCGTTTCAGTATCGGCATTGCGCTGGAAGTAAACGGTGCCTTCGGTATCCATGACGTAAGCGTATTGAGCATCGATGCTGGGACATTGCGCAACGGACAAGCTGCGATCTTCCACCGATTCACCGTAGACGATATCCGCCAGACGAACATCAGCGTAAGCAGGGGAAATGCCCGCCGAGACAAGCGCAAACGACAAGAAGAAAGCAAAGCAGACGCGAGCAGCAGACAACCACGACTTACCAATGCAAGAAAAGCGTGTATTCATAACGGGTTGCCTTACTCCTTATCCTTTTCTTCGTCGTCTTCTGGAATCTCGTATTCTTCACCGTGCTCGATAATCTCGTTTACCGCATCATAAGC
>CAKUDT010000289.1 GCA_934645125.1 uncultured Eggerthellaceae bacterium | reverse complement strand
CTGCATGGCGTGATTTTGGCGGAGTCAGATGGCGTGCCGGCGCGCGCTTTTTTGGTGGGAGATCGTGTTTCTACCTGCTCGTTTAAGTACGAGGATTGGTATGCGTCTACGGGCCGATACGAAACCGCGTTTGCGTGTTCTCTGGAAGAGGTGCTTGACCAGGCATCTTTGCCGGTGCCCGAGCTTGATTCCATGAGGCGGGCGCTTATGGACACGTTCCCGTACGATCTTTGGGATGTTTAGGCGCCGCGTATGAGCTCCGAGGAAAAACAGCCGCACATCGATAGGCGCTCCGTTGCTTTAGGGAAAAATGCCCTGATTATTGCGCTAGGTACCGTTTTGCCGAAATTGGTAACGCTTATCACGTTGCCAATCTTGACAGGATGTCTTTCAAAGTCCGATTTTGGTGTTTACGACCTGGTGATTACGCTTGTTGCGTTCTTTTTGCCTGCCGCCTCGCTTCAGATTCAAACGGCCGCTTTCCGTTTTCTTGTTGATTGCCGGAAAGATGAAAACGATGAACGTACGAAGGAGATTGTAAGCAGCACGTTTGCGTTTGCGCTGGTGGCAAGCTTGGTGGCACTGGTAATTTTCGCCGTCCTGTTTCGGGGCGATGTGCTGCTAAAGGTAGGTATTTGCCTTTACTTTTTGTTTGATTTGCTGGCAAATGTGGCAAAGCAATGTGCACGTGGTTTCGGACGCAATAAGCTTTATTCCGCAAGTGCAGCATTGGGGTGCTTTGTGCAGCTTGGGCTGACGGTGCTGTTTCTTCTTGTTCTTGACCTGGGCTTATTGGGGTCGGTATATCTTTTGGCGCTTACCGAGCTTGCGGCATGCGCGTTTCTTTTCTGCGCGCTTTCGTTGGCGCGCTATGTGTCGCCCAAAAGCGTTTCGTGTGCAACGCTGAAAGAGCTCATTTCCTATTCGTGGCCCATGGTGCCCAACAGCTTGGCCATGTGGGCAATGCGTTTTTCAAACAGGCTGGTCATAACGTTCTTCCTGGGCGTTGCGGCGAATGCGGCGTTTGCGGTGGCGTATAAAATTCCGCAGATGCTTAACTTGGCGCAATCTGCATTTACGTTAGCATGGCAGGAAAATGCATCGTTGGCGGTGGATGACAAAGACTCCAAAGCGTATTATTCGCGTACGTTTTCAGGCGTGATTGGCCTGACCACGGCGTGTGCGAGCGTGCTTATTGCGTGTGTGCCGCTGCTTTTTATGATTCTGGTGCGCGGCTCGTACGATGAAGCGTATCAGCAGATTGCAATCTTGGTGCTCGCGCTGATTTTCTACTGCTTAGCAGCGTATTTGGGTGGAATCTATGTGGCGCGCAAAGATACGAAGAGCGTGGGACTGACCACGGTTGTAGCGCTGGTGCTCAACCTTGCTATCGATGTAGTGCTTGTTCCCGTTATCGGTTTATGGGCGGCATCGCTTGCCATGCTGGCGAGCTTCATTTTGCTGGTTTTGTTGCGCGTGGTTCAGCTTGTTCGTCGTGGCTGGATTGATGTTACGCCGTGGCAAATGGTTGCGGCATCGGCCTTTCTTTGCGTGCAGGTGGCGCTTTCTCTGCCTCAGCTGCTCTGCTGTGACATTGTCAACGGAGCAATTGCCCTGGTGGCGTTCGTTCTTCTGGCTCGCTTCTTCTTGAAGCAGGTAAAAAAGTGACGGGGTCTTTTTCACGTTTTGCGTGGTAATCCGTTTCTCCCGCCGATGATTGGGCAGGGAAATGCAAAGTGAAGAGCAAGAGGTGAAGCGCGAAGACTCCCTTCTGTTGCTCGACTCGCCAAAGATCATCCGAAAACGTGAAAAAGACCCCGTCACTTTTTAACGCACATGCAAAAAGAAAAGGCCGAGCATAATGCCCGGCCTTTCGATGGATAGGAATCCGATTGCTGTTCGTGCTTATTTGCCCAGGAAGTTCTGAGTAACAGCGCCCACCAGGATCTTGGTGAACTGTGCACGCGTTGCGCTTGCCTTGGGGTCGAAGTACTTCGTGCCGTCGGCCTTGTTGGTCTTGCCACCAACAATGTTGTTGTTAGCGCACCAAGCGATGGCGTTGCGTGCCTCAGCGTTGGTGATGGATGCCTGGTCGGTCATGGAGTTCAGCAGAGTCTGGTCAGCGTTAGCGACTTCAATACCGTTCAGGTTTGCTGCTGCACGAGCAACCATGGTGCACAGCTGCTGGCGGGTCAGTTCGCCCTTGGGATCATAGTACTTCGTGCCGTCGGCCTTGTTGGTCTTGCCGCCCACAACGCCGTTGTTGATGCACCAAGCAATGGCGTTACGTGCTTCAGCGCTGGTGATGGAAGCCTGGTCGGTCAGGGTTTCCAGAGAAGCCTGGTCAACGCCAGCCTCGCTGCCATAAGCGCGGTAGAACATGATGGCCGCCTGCTGACGGTTCAGGGCAATGCTCGGCCTGAAGGTGCCATCGCTGTAGCCACCGATAAGGCCCATGGAAACTGCCTGGTAGATGATGTCATAGTAGCTGGAAGACTTGGACACGTCAGAGAAGCGCTTGACAACGGTAACGTTCAGGT
>CAKUDT010000288.1 GCA_934645125.1 uncultured Eggerthellaceae bacterium | reverse complement strand
CTACGAGATGGAGGGAGAGCGGGTCAATGAGTAAATCCGCCGCTGCTACTACATGGACGCCAGCGAATACTGTGACGGTTATTCGCATTATCGGTGTTCCATTCCTGGTGCTCGCAATGCTTGCGCCTTGGGATGGTCTTTTTGGCAATGCTCAACTTGCGGCATCGATTAAACCTTGGGTCTGCGCGGTGCTGTTTTTGCTGCTCTCTTTTTCTGACTTTCTGGATGGTTACTTGGCGCGCAGCCGCAACGAGGTAACAACGTTCGGCAAGTTTATGGATCCTCTAGCGGATAAGCTGCTGGTCATTGCAGTATTTTTGGTAATGGTGCAAATGGGTCAGCTTCCGGCATGGGTTCCCTTGATTGTGCTGTTCCGCGAGTTCCTAGTTTCGGGCCTTCGCATGATGGCAGCAGCAAAGGGGCTGGTCATTGCCGCCTCGTGGTACGGTAAGGCAAAAACTGTAACGCAGATGATCGCCATTGTTCTGTTTATTCTGATCGATGCCCTGCCTGCTGTTTTGGGCGAGCAATTTGCTGAGCCTATTTTTGTACTTGCGTGGATTGTCCTTGTTGTCTCTCTGGTTCTAACCATCCTTTCCATGGTTGATTATTTCATGAAGAGCAAGAGCGCTTTCAATGACGATTCCCGGGAGGATACCGGCGATGAAGCTGCTGCCGAGCGGCGCATGCCGACGCTTTCTGACAACGATATCGATTTACCGTTGATTGAAGAAGCAGCTTTGTATCAGCTGGCGAGTGATACGCTGTCAAAAGCGCGCGAGAAAGGACTTTCCCTGGGAAGCGCCGAATCGCTTACGGGAGGCCTGATTTCTGCCGCCTTGACGGCGGTTCCTGGCAGCAGCGATACGTTTTTCGGGGGCGTGGCAAGCTATGCGTTTTCGGTGAAAGCACGCGTTCTTAGCGTTGATGGGCGGCGTCTTGACGACGAAGGAGCCGTCAACGAATGGACCGCACGCGAGATGGCTGAAGGAGCCCAAAAAGTACTTGGCTGTGACATTGTTGTTTCGGTTACGGGTATAGCAGGGCCTGGCGGGGAAGAGCCAGGAAAGCCTGTTGGAACGGTATGGACAGCGGTTTGCTCTGCGCAAGACACTTGCGCGCGTAAGTTCGTCTTTACGGGCGACAGGCAGCAGGTGCGCATGAAAACAACTGCCGCAGCGTTGCTCCTTTTCCAGAATACGATAGACGCTCTGTAAACGTCAGAGGGATGCGGATTGCTGTCGTATCCCTCTTTTTTATGCGCAGTAATTGCGCCATTGATGTTTTGTAGCTTTTTGTCAACTTTTTGATAGCGTTTTAAGCCGTTTTGATAGGTTTTTGTTAGAAGCAGGGTCTAATCTTTCTCATTGTTCAAGTTCTTGCTTGACTAACAAACAAATGTTCGTATAATTGCATTGAACATGAGAGAAGGAAGGATACCGATGAATTCCGACAAAGAACAACTGCTCAAGATTACCACCGATCAAATCCAACAGAAGTTCGGCAAAGGCTCAATCATGAAGCTGGGTGAGGACTCTGAAAAGCTCACCGTTGACGCTATTCCCACAGGCGCTTTGGCACTCGATTACGCTTTGGGCGTAGGCGGCGTACCGCGTGGTCGTATTGTGGAAGTGTATGGACCTGAATCAAGTGGTAAAACCACCTTGGCGCTGCAGATTCTTGCCGAGGCGCAAGCACTTGGTGGAATCGGCGCATTTATTGATGCTGAGCACGCTCTTGATCCCGTTTACGCTGCTCGTTTGGGCGTTGATATCGATGAGCTGCTTATTTCGCAACCGGATACCGGCGAGCAAGCGCTTGAAATCTGCGATATGCTTGTTCGTTCAGGCGCCATTGATGTTGTTGTTATCGACTCTGTTGCCGCGTTGGTCCCTCGAGCTGAAATCGAGGGCGAGATTGGCGATACGACCGTCGGTCTTCAAGCCCGTTTGATGTCTCAGGCACTTCGAAAGCTTGCAGGCTCTCTTTCGAAATCGAATACGACTTGTATTTTCATCAACCAATTGCGCGAGAAGATTGGCGTAATGTTCGGCAGCCCCGAAACAACAACGGGCGGTCGCGCACTGAAGTTCTTCTCAAGCGTTCGCATTGATATCCGTCGCGTTGACTCTATCAAGAAAGACGGCGAAGCCGTTGGTAACCGCGTTAAAGCGAAAGTCGTCAAGAACAAGGTTGCTCCGCCGTTTAAGCAGGCGGAATTTGACCTGATGTTCGGAGAGGGCTTCTCCCGCGAAGGATGCATTGTGGATATGGCCGTTGAGTGTGGCGTGGCAAAGAAGAGCGGCGCTTGGTACACGTATGGCGAGGAGCGCCTGGGCCAAGGTCGAGAGGCTGCTAAGCAAACGCTTCGCGACAATCCCGATTTGCGCGATGAAATTGAACTGAAAGTCCGTGAGGCATTCGAGATTCCTGTCATCTCGCGCACGCAAGACGAAATGGATGCTATCAATCCTGTTGCAAAACCGGGTACCAAGACGAAGTAACGGCCTAACGCATGAAAAGCGAATTGAACCGGGAGGCAAGTAGAGAGGCGACACTTGCCTCCCTGAAAC
>CAKUDT010000287.1 GCA_934645125.1 uncultured Eggerthellaceae bacterium | reverse complement strand
CCCAATAATCGCAACCGCTGCGTGAAAGCTGTTTTGAGCTCAAGCGAAAACCCATGGGCTCCACCAAGTGAAGCACTGCGCCCGTAATAGCGCAGGTACGTGCGATGTTTCCCGTGTTTTGGGGAATCTCGGGCTCAATGAGCACCACGTTGAAGGGAGCCTGCTGCAAGGAATGCGCCATGACTACAACGCCTCCTGTTGCTTTTTCAGCTCTACTTCAAGCTCTTCATTCAAGATGAACAACTCTTCTACTTCAGCGGAGATGCGCTGCTTCAAACGCGCATGTTCAGCAATAACATCGCTGCTTGCGGCCTCGTTGATATAAAAATCGGGGTCAGCTAAAAGCGCCATGATCTCATCCATGCGCGCATTATCTTTCTCAAGCAACTTATCAAGCTCGGCAATGCGCTTACGATGTCCCTTGAGCGCAGCATAAGCACGATTGCGCGCCTCAGCTTCGCGACGCTTCTGCTCTTTGCTTTTCGGCGCGCTTTCCTTCGGAGCGGTCAAAGACGCCGTTCCCTTCGCCTTTGCAGCAGAAGCATCCGCTCCACGATGATTGCGCACCGTAACGTTTCCGCCGCCCTTGCCTGCCGCACCGGCAGCAGTCGTCCCACCAGCAGATTTCGTCGCATTCGTGGAAGCATTTACGCCCGCGGCACCTTTGATGGATGCTTCGGGGTTTTCGCCATCAACCTGGCCCGTCTTGTACAGATAGTAATCGTAATCGCCATCGAACAACGTAATTTTCCCCGGCATAACTTCCACAATCCTGTTGGCAACGCCGCGAATCAAGTGACGGTCATGCGTAATGAAGATAATGGTGCCTTCAAACGAACGCAGCGCTTGCTCCAGAATATCGGCACTCGCAATATCCAAATGGTTCGTAGGTTCGTCCAAACACAGAAGCGGCGCCGGAGCAACCAGCATTTTCGCCAAAGCGAGACGGCTTTTCTCGCCGCCTGAAAGAACGCTCACGCGCTTCTCAACGGCATCGCCTTCGAACAGAAACGCGCCCAAAAGCGTGCGCACTTGCGAGATAGTCCAGCCGGGAGCCACTTTGTCAAGCTCTTCGAAAACCGTGTTTCCGCTGCTCAGCTCTTCAAGTTGGTGCTGAGCATAATAGCTTTTCGACACGTTTACGCCGTAGCGAATCGTACCCGCATCGGGAGAAAGAACTCCCGCAATCATCTTCAGAAGCGTGGATTTACCCGCACCGTTCGGGCCAACCAACGCAATCTTGTCGCCACGGTACATCGTAAAATCAAAGTTGTTGTATACCACGTTTTCGCCATAGGCCTTGCGAATGCCGCGCAGCGTTACCACTTCATCACCCGTGCGCGGAGGCTGTACAAAGTTGAAATGCACGGTCTTGCGCTGCTCGGGCACCACAATGCGCTCGATTTTCTCCAGCTTGCGTACGCGATCTTGCACTTGCTTCGCCTTCGTGGCCTTATAGCGGAACTTCTCAATGAACGCTTCCATGTGAGCGATCTCTTCGGCTTGCTTTTCCGCTTCAATGCGCAGTTTTTCCAGACGTTCCTCGCGCGATACCAGGTATTTCGAGTAATTTCCCTTGTAAAGAAGCAGTTTGCCGTTATCGATTTCCGCCACGCGGTCAACCATGTTATCCATGAATGCGCGGTCGTGGCTTACCACCACAACCGTTCCCTCGTAGCTGCGCAAGAAGCTTTCCAGCCAGCGCACGCTTTCAAGGTCAAGATGGTTCGTAGGTTCGTCCAAAAGTAGGACTTCCGGATTGCGGATAAGTAGCTTTGCCAGCGCAATGCGCATCTGCCAACCGCCGGAATACTGGGCGGTCGAATGGCTCAAGTCGCTTTCCTTAAAGCCCAAGCCGAACATAACCGAGCGCACTTTCGCCTCAAGCGTGTAGCCGCCCATCATCTCAAAGGCATCGCGCGCGCGGCCGCACGCCGCCAACTGCTCAGGTGTAGGATTTTCCCCGAGCGCCGCCTCAAGCTCATGCAAGCGCTTCTCAGCCTCTAAGACCTCAACCTGGGAAGATATGACCTCATCGAAAATGGGGCGGTCTTCCATCTCAATTGCTTCCTGCTTTAAGTAGCCAACTTGAGCGCCATGAGCTAAAACGACATTGCCTGAATCGGGATCGTCTTCACCCGATATGATGTTGAGCATGGTCGTTTTGCCAGCGCCGTTCGGCCCAACCAGCGCCAAGCGATCGTTTGCTTCAAGACGAAGCGTCGCATCTGAAAACAGGGTTCGTCCCCCGTATGATTTCGTTAAGTGTTCCAGCTGAAGAATCATGATTTCCTTTTTTCACGTACCTGCGCCCTCTGCACGCATTCACACACATGAACATTTAATTCTACCGTATCAACTGCGAACAGAGCACGTCAGCAATTCTTTACCACCGATTCGCCACCGATTCGCCATGCTCGGCGCAATGAGTATCCCGCACGTCAAAACACCAGATACAAAAACAGGCCACAAACCGGAGTTTGTGACCTGCGTACATTCAATGGTGGTCGCTACAGGATTTGAACCTGTGACCCCCGCCGTGTGAAGGCGATGCTCTCCCGCTGAGCCAAGCGACCA
>CAKUDT010000286.1 GCA_934645125.1 uncultured Eggerthellaceae bacterium | reverse complement strand
GTTGACTTCAGCCATGATGTGCGCCTGGGCGACAACATTATCAAGCAGGTTTCCGATGCGTATCGTAAGTTCCGTAACTCGTTGCGCTTCATGTTGAGCAACGTCGTTGATTTCGACGAAGCAAACGATGCAGTGACCAGCTGGGACGACCTTGATCCTATCGACCAGTACATGATGGTCAAGACCGCTCGCTTGGTTGATGATGTTACCGCTGCTTACGATGAATACGCCTTCAACAGCGTGTACCGTTTGGCTTACGACTTCATTAACGATGTTTCCGCTGTTTATATGGATGTTATTAAAGATCGTCTGTACTCCGAGGCGCAAAATTCGGTGCGTCGCCGCGCTGCGCAGACGGTGCTTATGAACGTTATTGAAGTGCTTGTCCGCATTCTCTCCCCGATTCTGACGTTTACCACCGATGAAGCATGGGAGAGCTATCCTGCCGCTGCTTTGGCACGCGAAGGTCGCCCCGAAAGCGTTCAGCTGGCTGGCTGGCCTACGCGCGAGGACTTCGTTCCTGCGTTGCCTGAAGATGTGCAGGCTTTCGCCGACAAGTTCGAGAAGCTGTTCGAAGTGCGCGATGTGGTCACGAAAGAACTTGAGAATGCGCGCGTTGCGAAGACTATCAACAAGAGCCAGGAAGCCGCCATTGCGATTACTGCTCCTGCCGAGGATTTCGAGCAGCTGAAGGCGTTCGATCAAGAAGTGCTGACCGAGCTGTTCATTGTGTCGTCGGTGAGCTTCGAGCAGGGCGATGAGCTGGCTGTTACCGTGTCTGTTGCCCCGGGCGAGAAGTGCCCGCGCTGCTGGAACGTTACCGAGCTGGGTGGCAACAAGAAGTATCCGCACGTTTGCAAGCGTTGCGGTGACGTGCTCGAAGAGCTGGGATACGTCGAGGAATAGGCGGTTGCTCTTGAGTTCTTCTAATACGAACAAAAAAGAGTCTCAGCTGCTTGCTGCAATCAAGAGTCGTCGCGCTGCGGCGGCTCTGTTTGCTTGTGTTGTGCTTGCATGGCTTGTTTTCGATATTGCCACGAAAGCGTATTTCAACAGCGGTGCGTTTTCCGTGGGCCAGAACATTGCAGGACCGTTCCTTGGTTTATTCGAGTTCCTGCTTGTGCATAACACGGGCGCTGCCTGGGGAATGTTTGGCAATGCGACGTTTGGACTGGGCATTTTCTCGGTGCTGATGTGCGTTGCTATTGCCGCGTTGTTTGCGTATCTGAGCAAAGATATTTCTATCCCTGAGACAGTTGGCATCGCCCTGGTTTTTGCGGGCGGTATTGGTAATGCCATTGACCGTTTCGCGTTGGGCTACGTTGTTGATTTCATCAATCTGAGCTTTATGGATTTCCCGGTATTTAATATTGCCGATATTGGCGTGACCTGCGGTATTGTGATCTTCCTTCTGTTTTTCTTCCTGCATGGGCGCGCCGATGATGCAGCAAGCAAAGAAGGCGATGCCCATGAGTAAGTCGTTTTCTTTCCGCGCCGAAATAAGCGATGTTGGTCAGCGCCTTGATTCTGCGTTGGCAAATCGTGACGCCTATGCAAGCAGGAGTGCTGCTGCCAAGGCATGCGAGAGCGGTAGCGTGCTGGTAAACGGCAACGCTGCAGCCAAGAAATACGTGCTCAAAGCAGGCGATTTCGTTTATTACGAAGTTGAAGAAGCGCTTGAGCATATTGTGAGCGGTCAGGATATTCCGCTTGATGTTCGTTTTGAAGACGATTATTTGCTGGTCATTTCCAAGCAAGCGGGGTTGGTGTGTCATCCGTCGGTTGATCATTACGATGGAACGTTGGTGAACGCGCTTATCAATCATTGCGGCTACGATCATTTATGCAATGTGCAGGGCGACGATGACCGTTTAGGCATTGTGCATCGTTTGGATATGGACACGAGTGGCTTGATGCTTGCTGCTAAGACGAACGAGGCTGGCCAGGCGCTTATGGAAAGCATTCAGGCGCGCGAAGTTGACCGTCATTACCTGGCGCTTGTCCATGGGCGTATTGCGCATGATAGCGGTATGGTGGATGCCCCCATTGCACGCCATGCTACCGAGCGTTTACGCATGGCGATTCGCGATGTTGATTCGGCACGTGATGCTCTGACCACGTTTCGCGTGCTCGAGCGTTTCGAAGCAGATCGAAACGATGATGGCTACACGCTTATCGATTGCAAGCTTTTCACGGGCCGCACACATCAGATTCGTGTGCACATGGAATATACGCGGCATCCGCTTGTCGGCGATCCGTTGTATACGGCTCATGCGCCGCGCCACGCAAGTGCGTCGTTAGGGCTCGAGCGGCAATTCCTCCATTCGTTCCATCTTGCTTTCGACCATCCTGTTACCCAGGAGCATCTTGATTTCGACGATCGTTTGCCGGCAGATTTACAGGCTGTTCTTGACGGTCTTGCCGAAAGAAGCGCTGGTCGTACGGAAGCAGGACGCGAATTGTTCGAGCGTCTAGCGACTGCTTCGGTACCTTGCCTTGAATCGTTTTGGGGATGATACGCCATGAGAAAAAAGTCCGAAGATGTTCCGATCAAGCGGAAAACGGGCGTCGTTCTAGT
>CAKUDT010000285.1 GCA_934645125.1 uncultured Eggerthellaceae bacterium | reverse complement strand
GATTCCTGCGTGCCGTCAGTTTTCCTTGCTTGCCGGCTGCAGCACACGTGGGACACATACCCACTTCAACTTCGGGATCCTTATTCGTTTCGCACAGCGGGTCAATGCACACAACGCGCGGCTTCGAGCGGAATGCCGTCACCTGGATTTGCGGCATGCCACACGTGGGGCACACGGTATCCAGCGCTTCGATTTTTCCTTGCGGCAGCGGATACGTCACGTCGCAGTCGGGCCAGCCAGCGCATCCGATGAACATGCTCTTGCTTTTCGCGGACGTGCGCATTTGCAGATCCTTGCCGCATTTCGGACAGGGACCCACGTAGGCATCGGCAGCAACGGCATCTTCCAGCGCGTCTTTCACTTCTTCCTTATGCGCCAGCAGCTCTTTGAGCTGTTCCGCAAGAAGGTCGCGCGAAGTAGCCACCACAGCATCTTTCGTCTTCTGGCCAGCAACAATGTCATCCATGCTGGCTTCAAGGTCGGCCGTCATCTCGGGGTGCGTGATGTGCGGTGCGAACTGTTCCAGCGCATCGCAAACCGCCATACCCAGCTGCGACGGCTCAATGGGGTCGTTCTGGATGTATTTCACCGTGTAAAGGCGCTCAATGATGGAGTGACGCGTGGACTTCGTGCCCAAATTGAGCTTTTCCATTTCCTGGATGAGCTTGCCTTGACTGTAGCGCGCTGGCGGCTCTGTTTGCTTCTGCGTACATTCTGCGCCACCGAATTCGATGATTTGATCAGCGGAAAGCGTGGGCAGCTGCTCGTCTTTCTTCATGCCGTATGGATAAATCTCACGGTATCCAGGCGCTACAATCACGTCGCCCTTAGCAATGAACGGCTCGCCTTCCACGGAAAGCGTCACTTTCGTGCCTTCCACCACGGCAGCTTCTGAAAGCGTTGCCAAGAAACGGCGCGCGATCAGGTTATATACCTTGTAGTCGGCAGCAGCCAAGCTGTCGGGCGTTGCTGCGGCCGTAGGATAAATAGGCGGATGGTCGGTTGTTTCCTTCTTGCCGCGCGTTGCCGTGATCTTCGACTGAGCCAGCAGCTTCTTGCAGAACGGTGCGTATGCAGGGTTCGCGGAAATTGCAGAAACCACTTCGCGCAGATCAAGCGACGAAGGATACACCGTGTTGTCAACACGGGGGTAGCTGATGTAGCCCGCCATGTACAAGCTTTCTGCAATGCGCATGGTGCGAGCAGGGGAAATACCTTCAGCGGCGGCAGCGGCCATAAGACTTGTGGTATTGAATGGCACGGGCGGCGCCACCTTGCGCTGCTTCTTTTCCACGGAAACCACGCTTGCTTGCGTAGCGTCTGCCACCGTGTCCATCACGCGTTTTGCCTCTTCGGCAGACTTGAAACGCGCCGTTTCGTGACCAGCGGTGAATTCGGCTGGCTCTGCGCCAAAGCGGCCCTTGATTACCCAGTAATCCTCGGGAACAAACGCCAAACGCTCGCGTTCGCGCGCCACGATAAGCGCCAACGTAGGCGTTTGCACGCGGCCCGACGAGCGCGACTTGCCGTAACCCGCGAACTTTACGAGCGACAGATAGCGCGTGAGCACGGTACCCCACACAAAGTCGATGTCGCGACGCGATGCGCCGGCAGCCACCAGTTCATCGTCCATGCTCACCAGGTTGTCGAAAGCATGCGTGATTTCTTGCTTCGTGAACGCTGAGTAGCGCGCACGAGAAATGGGCACATCCGGATTCACTTCCAAAATGCAACCAAGCGCGTCGGAGCCAATTAACTCACCTTCGCGGTCGAAGTCGGTTGCAATAACAACGGAGTCCGCCTTTTTCGCCAGGTTCTTCAACGAACGGATGATTTCTTTTTCCTTGGGAAGCATCTCGATGGGCGCGTACACCAAATACGGCAACGCATCCATGTTCCAGCGCTTCAAATCCAAGCCATCCTCGAAGAACGGACGCTTCTTTTTGAAGGGCGGTTTCGGCAGACTTGCCGGGAGTTTCGCCTTGATGGGCTCGCCATCTGCGGTAATGCCATGCCAGCCCAAACGTTTTGTGTACGCGAGCGATTCGGGAAAGTCAGATTCAAGAATGTGGCCGCGCAAACCAATAGCGACCCAGTCCTCCCCCTTCACGGTAAAGCGGAAAATGGGAGTAGAGAAAACCTTGTCAGCCTTGGCGCTTGAGGCGCCTAAAAGCGTTGCAATCTGCTTTGCAGCGTCGTTTTTTTCGGTAACCACCAGTTTCATGTGGCGCTCCTTTGTCTCATGCGGGCATCTTCCAGCCCGCGCCTTCACACGAAACCCCTTGTTTATTAACGTGTGCGGGGATTTTCTTCCATGCGTTGCCGGGCAATTTCCCGCGCCAAAAAGCGCAAGATCTCCAGCACGCTTCGTAAGGATACACGATTTCTTGCGCTGTCGCTCAATTGTTATCGGGATTTGTCATGAAACCGTACTTCTTCTGCGAAATCCACGCCAAAAACCGTTTGCTCGAGAGAGCATTGAAGGAGGGTCTTTTTATTGATATCGAATCATCATATAAGGAATGCGCTAAAATCTATCGCAAGCAATTATAAGCTGGAACAAAACCTGGAAAACCAAAGGA
>CAKUDT010000284.1 GCA_934645125.1 uncultured Eggerthellaceae bacterium | reverse complement strand
CGGGAGACACCGGCACGCTCGGTCAGCTCGGTAATTGTAATATTGGACAGGGATTTGGTCTTCAGCAGCTGGATCACACTTTCCGCCGGAGCCGCGACCCGCAGCCGGAGCCGGCTTGCCGCGCTGAGCTTTGCGGAAAGGTGCTCCGGCGTATCATCTGCGACCAGACTTCCTTCATTCAGGACGACAACACGGTCGCACACGGATTGGATCTCCGGCAGAATATGCGAGGAAAGGATCACAGTATGCGACTGCTTCAGATCAAGGATCAGATCTCGAACCTCAATGATCTGCTGCGGATCCAGACCGACCATCGGCTCATCAAGGATCAGGACCTTGGGATCGCCGATCATTGCCTGCGCGATCCCGATCCTCTGCCGGTAGCCCTTGGACAGGTTCCGGATCACACGGCTGCCGACCTGCTCCGTATGCGTCAGGCGCATGACCTTCTGGATATGCGCCTGTCTCGGCAGGGTGCATCGTTTGAGATCATAGACGAAATTCAGGTACCGTTCTACCCTCATTTCCATATAGAGCGGCGGCAGCTCAGACAGATAACCGAAGCATTTCTTGGCCTGAAGCGGCTGCTCCATGATATCAAATTCATCGTAGCGGATCGTTCCCTGCGTGGCGGCCAGATTTCCGGTCATGATATTCATCATGGTCGACTTTCCGGCGCCGTTTTTGCCCAGAAGTCCGAGGACCTCTCCATCGTTCACTTCAAAGCTGACCTGCTTCAGGGCCGCTTTTTGTCCATAGTTTCTGCTCACACAATCTACGCGGACCATGCTGATTCCTCCGTGTCAAATGGTGTCTCGTGCAAAGCGCAGCGCTTCGCATCCTCTTATTCCTGTGAAATCTTCCAGATGTCTTTTGCTGAAAAAACTGCGTCCTTTTTGATATACTGAGAAAAAACCGGTTCGATCAGATAGGAAAGGCACAGCGAGACCGCTCCCGGCAGGATCAGCAGCAGAATGGGAACATTGACTGCGCAGAACGCCGCGACAGCAAGAAGCGCCAGTGCAAGCACCGTTTTTCCAAAATGGCGGATTGAGAGGACCAGCGCCGTTTTCACAAAGGCAGCGCTCTTCATGGTAAACCGTGCAAACAGCGAGAACAGCCATGGTACGATCAGCAGCGGCGGGATCAGAAGGACTCTGGCCAGAATGGCATACACAAGCGAGATCCCGCTGACCTGAACGAGCGAGTTTGAAAACGAGATGGCGCTGAACGCGCCGAACAGGTATACTGCCGTAATGCCTCCCAGCACAAGCCCCTGCTTCCAGTTCCCCTTCAAAAAAGCCCCTGTTTCCTTAAATGTTGTGCCATATTCGCTCCGGACGCATTTCAGCGCCACATAGTAGACCGTGCTCCAGCCGAGTCCGGCAAACAGCACGCTCATCGTACACAGACACCAGAGAATGCTCAGGAGGATCAGGTCCCCCACCTTTGCCAGCAGATTTATAAACTTGTTTTCCGTATCGAACATTCCGCTCATTGTTCTGTCCCCCTTTCCCGGCCGCTGCCGGCCATTTTCCATTTTACAGCGCTCCTGCGCGTTATACGCCAAGCTTTGCCCTGCGGATCATTTCGCTGTTGCTCATATCATATACCGGCGTATAGTTTTTCAGCGGGAAGAAATTCTCGTGGATCGCATCGATCATCCACTGCGCCTGCGGCGCGAATTCCTTGTCGTATTCGAACGCGGGCGCGATCCAGTTGCGCGCGCCGATCACAATGGGAGGCGCGTCCAGATCGTCAAACGCCATTCTGGTCACGTTCGCGGCGATATCGTTGAGGAAGCCGCCGCGCGAGACCGCGTCTGCTACCAGCAGCAGGAAGCCGGTCTTTTTGACAGACGCCAGAAGCTTCTCATAGAAGAACGGTACCAGCGTCCGTGCGTCGATGATCTCGGCGGAAATGCCAAACTCCGCCTTGAGCTGCTTTGCCGCCTCCAGCGCCCGATAGAGCGTCGCGCCTACCGTCAGGATCGTGACGTCCGATCCCTCCAGCTTGACGTCGGGCTCGCCGATCGGGATCTCATAGTATTCCTCCGGCACGCCGCCGGCATGGAACAGCTCGCCCTGATCATAAATCCTCTGGCACTCAAAGAACACCACCGGGTCTGTTCCGACCAGTGCGCTGTTCATCAGGCCCTTGGCGTCATACGGCGTAGCCGGCATCACAACCTTGAGGCCGGGGATATGCGCGACCAGAGACGACGGATCCTGCGAATGCTGCGCGCCGTATTTGGAGCCGATCGGCGCTCTGAGCACGACCGGCATGCGCAACGCGCCGCCGCTCATAGCTTGCCACTTTGCCATCTGGTTGAAGATCTCATCTCCGGCACAGCCGAGGAACTCGGCGAACATCAGCTCAACAACCGCCCGGCCGCCAGCCATCGCGTATCCCACAGCGGAGCCGACGATCGCGCTCTCTGAGATCGGCGCGTTGAACATTCTGTGATACGGAAGCGCCTCCGATAAGCCTCGGTACACCGCATACGAGCCGCCCCAATCCCGGATATCCTCCGCGTAGGAGATCATGGTGGGATCCTTTTCGAAGTGATACAGCAGGCTCTCAAACAGCGCGTCCCGGATCTGGACCGCCTGCGACTTCGGCAGCTCCTGTCCGTTGCTGTCTATCGCCGA
>CAKUDT010000283.1 GCA_934645125.1 uncultured Eggerthellaceae bacterium | reverse complement strand
TTGCCAAGGCATCGGGGCAGCCTTCTTCGGCCGCCGAAGCCAAAGCGTCAAGGTAATCCTTCGCTGCGGCCTTGCTTTCCTCGGCGCTATCCTTCGCTTCAAGCCACACCTGAGCTGCAGCTTTTGTCTCGGAATCGTGCTTGTCGCTTTCCAGGATGTTCTGCGTGTGGGCGATGATCTTCTCGCGCACAGCGTTGTAGCCAAGCATCATGCCCATGCCGAATTCCGCGTTGTCCTCGAACAGCGAGTTGCACCACGCCGGACCATGACCCTGCTTGTTCACCGTGTACGGAGACGTTGCGGCGGGGTTGCCCCAAATGGAAGAGCAGCCCGTGGCGTTTGCGATGTACATGCGGTCGCCGAACAGCTGGGTAACCAGGCGCGCATACGACGTTTCAGCGCAACCAGCGCAGCTGCCCGAGAACTCAAGCAGCGGCTGCTTGAACTGCGAACCCTTCTGTGTTCCGTCCGTGACCTCGGGTTTTTCCGTAACGTGAGACACGCAGTAATCGAACACTTCCTGCTGAGCCTGCTGCGTATCGGCGGGAACCATGGTCAACGCCTCGGTGGGGCACTGCCCAATGCACACGCCGCAGCCCATGCAGTCAAGCGGCGACACTGCCATGGTGTACAGATACTTGCCCTTGCCCTTGCCGGCCTTGAACGGCATCAGGCGCGTCTTTTCCGGTGCAGCAGCGGCTTCTTCGCCTGAAAGCGCAAACGGACGCAGCGTTGCATGCGGGCACACGAACGCGCAGCTGTTGCACTGGGCGCACTTTTCGGCATGCCATTCTGGAATGTTCACGGCCACGCCACGCTTCTCATAGGCTGCCGCGCCCAGCTCGAACTGGCCAGCGGCGCGATCGGCGAAGGCAGCCACCGGCAAACGGTCGCCATCCATGCGCGCAACGGGCAGCATGATGTCGGAGACCATCTTCACCAGCGCGGGATCGCCTGCAAGCGTGTTCTCCTGCGGCTCGTCCTGCGCATCGGCCCACGATGCCGGCACATCAACCTTCACGAACGCCGTAGCGCCCGCATCGATTGCCTTATGGTTGCAATCAACAACGTCTTGACCCTTCTTGATGTAAGACTTCGTTGCCGCATCTTTCATGTAAGCAATGGCCACTTCTTGCGGCAAAACGCCCGCCAGCGAGAAGAACGCGGACTGCAAAATGGTGTTCGTACGCTTGCCCATGCCAACCTGTTTTGCCAGGTCAATAGCGTTAATCAAGTAAAGTTGAATATCGTTTTGGGCAATATAGCGCTTTGCTTCGGCATTCAGATGCTTCTCCAGCTCTTTGGGGGTCCACTGGCAGTTGATCATGAACACGCCGCCCGGCTTCACGTCGTTGACCATGCGGAAGCCCTTGATCACGTACGACGGGTTGTGGCACGCCACGAAGTCGGCCTTGTTGATGTAGTAGGGGCTCCTGATGGGCGCATCGCCAAAGCGCAGATGGCTGATGGTCACGCCGCCCGTTTTCTTGGAGTCGTACTGGAAGTACGCCTGGATGTATTTGTCGGTGTGGTCGCCGATGATCTTGATGGAGTTCTTGTTCGCGCCCACGGTGCCATCGCCGCCCAAGCCCCAGAACTTGCACTCGATGGTGCCCGGAGCTGCGGTGTTGGGGCAATCGGGATTTTCGGGAAGGCTCAGGTTCGTAACATCGTCCACAATGCCAATAGTGAAACGCGGTTTGGGAGCATCTTTCTCCAGCTCTTTGTACACGGCGAACAGCGACGAAGGAGGCGTGTCCTTCGAGCCCAGGCCATAACGGCCGCCCGTTACCGTAATGCCGCTCTTGCCCTGGGAGTACAGCGCGCTCACGACATCTTGGAACAGCGGCTCGCCCACGGAGCCCGGCTCTTTCGTGCGATCTAGAACGGCAATCTTCGTGCACGTTGCCGGAATGGCCTTCACGAAGCGGTCGGAAGCAAACGGGCGATACAGGCGCACCTTGATCAGGCCGACTTTTTCGCCATGCGCGTTCAGGTAGTCAATGACTTCTTCCGCAACGTCGCAAACAGATCCCATGGCAACAATCACGCGATCGGCGTCTTCAGCGCCATAGTAATTGAACAGCTGGTAATCGGTGCCCAACTTGGCGTTCACCGCGTTCATGCAATCTTCCACAACCTGCGGCAGCTCATCATAATGGCTGTTGCAAGCCTCGCGATGCTGGAAGAAGATGTCGCCGTTTTCGTGCGAGCCGCGCGCCGCCGGATGCTCCGGATTCAAGCAATGCTTGCGGAAATCACGTACGGCATCCATATCGCACAGCTCTTTAAGGTCTTCGTAATTCCACAGAGCGATTTTCTGGACCTCGTGGGAGGTGCGGAAGCCGTCGAAGAAGTTCAAAAACGGCATGCGGCCCTTAATAGCCGACAAGTGCGCAACCGCAGAAAGGTCCATGACTTCTTGCACGTTACCTTCGGCGAGCATGGCAAAACCGGTCTGGCGGCACGCCATAACATCGGAATGATCGCCGAAGATGTTAAGAGCGTGAGACGCAACGGTGCGCGCGCTTACATGGAACACGCACGGGAGCTGCTCGGCTGCAATCTTGTACATGTTCGGGATCATCAGGAGCAAACCCTGAGAAGCGGTGTACGTTGTGGTCAGAGCACCTGCCGTCAAAGAACCGTGCACAAC